>JBKPNV010000215.1:0-24196 GCA_046732795.1 Acidobacteriota bacterium | reverse complement strand
TCAACGTGACGGGTTCCACCAAAGCCGAGAAGTACAGGCGAATTCCCGCGCAGACAGAGCTTCGTCTCTCACCCGCCGCGTCGTATGTGCACATCACCACCAACAACACAATCGAAGGGACGGAATGGAAAACGCTTCCCGAGGTCGGTGACGCGCCGCTCGTCGCGGACGCCTCCTCCGACATCTTGAGCGGACCGATCGACGTCGCTCGTTTCGGCTTGATCTATGCCGGTGCGCAGAAGAACCTCGGGCCCTCCGGCGTGACGCTGGTCATCGTTCGCGAAGATCTCCTCGCTCGTTCAGACGCGAGCCTGCCGACGATGTTGAGCTACAAGGTGCTGGCCGAGAACAACTCGCTCTACAACACTCCGAACACTTTCGGCATTTACATTCTGGGTCTCGTGACGCAATGGTTGAAGTCGATTGGCGGCGTAACCGGGATCGCTCGAATCAACCGGCGAAAGGCTGCGCTTCTCTACTCTGAGATCGATCGGACCGGTTTCTATCGTGGGACGGCGCAAAAGGACAGCCGGTCGCTGATGAACATCACGTTTCGCTTGCCGAGTGAAGAGCTGGAGAAGACGTTCGATCGCCAGGCGAGTGCCGCGGGTTTCGACGGGCTGAAGGGTCATCGCTCGGTCGGTGGCCTCCGAGCGTCGATTTACAACGCGTTTCCGGAGGAAGGCGTGGCAGGCCTCGTGGACTTCATGCGCGAGTTCGAGCGCACGCATGGCTGACGACCAGTCCCGGGCGGACGCCGGCTAGTTGGTCACCGGCCGGAACGATCGCCGGCGGCGCCGGCGTCGCCGGCGGCGGGGTGGCGGCAGATCCTGGCCCCCCTCGCGATCACGCTCGGCGATGCCGGACGCCTCGATGAAGCCACGCCAGTGCTCGACCGCCTCGGGCGCCTCGCCGTGAATCTCCAGCCAGGCGAGCGCCTCGCGAAAGGGCCCGCGGTGCATGAGCGCTCGGCGGGCGCGAGGGGATAGTCGCGAGTCGAGCAACCGGCGTTGGAGTCCCAGAATCTGTCGGAAGCGTTCGACATCGCGACGTGCAAGCGGCAGCATCCCCAACGACAGCGGCGGTTCCCTTTCGAGTTCCGTCTTCGCTGGAGGGCGGGCATGGCCCGTCATGCCCAGAGGCACCAGTAATGATCCGAGCAGCACGGCATTGCTCAACGTCTCAGGGGACTCGTCGTGCCGCTTTCGGTACGCGTCGACAGCAGCCAGTGAAAGCCACAATCGCTCGCCGGTGCCCTTCTGCAGATCATGCGCAATCGGCTCGAGAAGCCTGCGTTCGGCCATCATCCTGAATGCCCGCTCGGACGCACCGGAGCGGAGAAGTTTGTAGAACTCCTCGATCAATCGTGCCGGCGCGCTGCGGGCAATCTCTCCGCGGTGGTCGGCGATGGCGTCATCGATCGGCGCATCGATCGTAAACCCGAGCCGCGCGGCCATCGCAATCGCACGCAGCATGCGCACGGGGTCTTCATGGAAACGCTCCACCGGGTCACCTATGCAGCGAACGAGCCCCGTGCGCAGATCTTCGAGGCCGCCGGTGTAATCGATGATGGCAAAGGTTCCGATGTCGTAGAAGAGGGCGTTAATCGTGAAGTCGCGCCGGAACGCGTCCTCTTCCGGCGTCCCGAACGTGTTCTCACGATGCGGCAGCCGATCCGAACTCGGGCGCCCGTCCTCCGGATGTTCCTGCGGACCACTGGCCAACGCTTCCTCCGCGGCAGCGAGTTCCTCCGCCGTCACCTTGCGCCGGAAGGTCGCAACCTCGATCGTCTTGGTGCCGAAGCGCACGTGCGCGAGCCGAAACCGTCTGCCGATCACCCAGCAGTTCTTGAACAGCCGCTTCACCTGGTAGGGATGTGCGGACGTGCCGATATCAAAGTCCTTGGGACGCCTGCCAAGCAGCAGGTCGCGCACGCTACCACCGACGAGATATGCGACGTGATTGTTCTGATGAAGGCGGTAGAGGACCTTGAGGGCGTCGGGATCAATTTGCGATCTGGAGACCGAATGGGCGGCTCGCTCGACGATGATCGGGTCACTCATCTGCCTTCAGATTGTAGGGGAATGCGCTAGGATCCGGCTATGCGGACCTGTGGCCTCGTCGTGGTTGCGTTGATCCTGACAAGCATCGGATCGCCGGTGTGGGCAAACGAGCCTCCGGCACTGGCCAAGGCGCGGACACTCTACAACGCCGGCGATTTCGAGGGTGCGATCGATGCGGCGTCCGCCGCACGTAAGGATGCGGAGTGGGCGGATGCCGCGGCGCTGGTCGTCGCGCGCGCGCATCTCGAGCAGTACCGCGAACGCGCCGATGCAGAAGATCTGGCGGCGGCGCGCGCCGCGCTTGGCGCCGTCCGTGTGGCTGTTCTCACACCACGCGATCAAGTCGATCTCATCGTTGGGCTTGGGCTGTCGCTCTATTTGAGCGAGACCTACGGGGCGGCCGCGGAGCTGTTCGAGACGGCACTCGGCCGGGCGGCGCTGCTGGCGCCGCGGGATCGTCTGCTCCTGCTGGACTGGTGGGCGACGTCGCTCGATCGCGAAGCCCAGATTCGCCCGCTCGATCGTCGCGCCCACGTCTTCGAACGGATCGCGTCGCGGATGAATGAAGAGATCCAACGCGATCCAGGCAGCCCGGTGGCGAATTACTGGCTGGCGGTGTCCGCACGTGGCGCTGGCGACATCGATGCCGCGTGGAACTTCGCGATCGCCGCGTGGGTTCGCTCGACGCTGTCACCAGACACGACTGAACGACTCCGGGACGACCTGGATAGGCTGGTTACGCAAGCCCTCATTGCGGAGCGATCGCGCGCCCTCTCTTCGCGCGAGCCGCAGGACGCGGTGGCAGCGCTGAGAACTGAATGGGAGCTCGTGAAACAACAGTGGAAGTGATCAGTTGGGTCCCGCTAAAGCCGGACCGAGACTACGATTTTGCGTCCCGCCAGTTTTCGCCGATTCCGATATCGACCGTAAGTGGCACGCGCAGGGATGCCGCACCTTCCATACGTTCGCGCACGAACGCCGCCACAGCGTCTGCATCCTCGCGTGCGCATTCGAACAGCAGCTCGTCGTGCACCGTCAGAATCATCTGCGCCCTGAGTCCGCTGCCAGGCAGCCCAGCGTGCAGATCGATCATCGCTCTCTTCAGGATGTCCGCAGCGGTGCCCTGGATCGGCATATTCACCGCCTCGCGCTCGGCCTGGCTGCGCATCTGAAAGTTCCGGCTCGTCAAATTCGGCATCAGCCGCCGCCGGCCGAACATCGTGCGGACGACTCCCGACTGGCGCGCCTCGTCCAAGGTACGGTCGATGAAGGCGCGCACGCGCGGAAAGCCCGTGAAGTAGGCGTTGATGAACTCCTGGGCGGCTTCCTGAGACACGTTGATGTCCTTCGCGAGCGTGAACGGTGTCTTCCCGTAGAGGACGGCGTAATTCACCATCTTCGACCGGCTGCGCATCTCGTGCCGGCTGAGCCCATGGTTGACCCCAAACAGCCGTGCCGCTGTTCGATCGTGAATATCTTCACCGGTTCGAAAAGCTTCGATGAGCGCCTCCTCGTCAGCAAGATGCGCGAGCACTCGCAGCTCGATCTGCGAGTAATCGGCCGAAATCAGCACGCAACCAGGCGCCGCGATGAAAGCGCGTCGAATCTCGCGGCCGAGTTCGCTCCTGATTGGAATGTTCTGAAGATTCGGCTCCGAGCTGCTGAGACGCCCGGTCGCCGCGATCGCCTGGTTGAAACTGGTATGCACCCGGCCGGTGACCGGGTGAACCATCAACGGCAATGCGTCGATGTACGTGCTCTTCAGTTTCTGCAGCCCGCGCCATTCGAGGACGAGACGCGGCAGCTCGTGGGCGAGGGACAACTCCTCGAGTACTTCCGCAGCGGTGGACGCGGAGCGCGTCTTTCCCGTCTTTCTGGCCACTGGTAGCGCCAGCTTCTCGAACAGAATGCGTCCGAGTTGCGGCGGCGAGTTGATGTTGAATTCCTCGCGGGCGAGCTCGTAGATGCGGGCGGTATAGGAGGCGAGCTCCTGCTCGAGGTGTCGCGACTGAGATGCCAGCAACGGAAGGTCGACCAGGACGCCGGCGCGCTCGATGTCGACGAGCACCGGGATGAGCGGCATTTCGAGCTCGCGGTACACGGCCTCGAGACCTTCGCTGACAAGGAGCGGCGGCAACTTGCCCGACAGCTGCCAGGCGAGATCCGCGCGCTCCGAGGCGAAGCTGCGGATCGCCTCCGGTGAGATCGTCGCGAACGATGTGGCCTTCGCACCGCGTCCGCGCACGTCCTCCTCTGAATGCGCCCGGTAGCCGAGATGCTCGAGCGCAATTTCCTCGAGCACGTGATTCGACCGATTGGCGTCGAGCAGATAGCTCGCCAGGATCGAGTCGACACTGAGACCTCGAAGCGTGATCCCGGAGCGCGCCAGAACGAGTGAGACGGTCTTCAGATCGTGTCCCCGTTTGGCGATCCCCTCATCCTCGAGTAGTGGCTTGAGCGTGTGCATGACGGACGAGGCGTCCAGTTGCACCGGTGCCGACGCGCTCGCCAGCAAATCCGCTCTCTCGCCGTCACCGACATGACCGATCGGGATGTATCGCCCCTGACGCTCCCGGATGGAAACGGCAATGCCGACGAGGGTCGAACGCATCGGGCTCGGCTGGTCGGTGATCAAGTAGATGGCGAAGCCGCCTGCTGAGCGAAGCTCTGCCACGAGCGAATGAAGTGCGTCCTCGGTCGTGACGAGCGCGTAATCGGTCTCGACCGAATCTGCCGTCGGCGCGTATTCGTTGACGAGCGTCCTGAAGGCCAGCCGAGTGAAGAGCTCGAAGCAACGCGCGCGCGACGCGCCGCGATAGCGGAGCGATTCCAGGTCGAAATCAATCGGAACGTCGGTGTGAATCGTGACCAGTTGACGGCTTTGCAGGGCTTGTTCTCGATATGTCTCGAGCGCGGCGCGTTGTTTCGGTTTCAGGTCGGCGCTGTGAGCCAGAAGGCCGTCGAGGCTGCCGTACTGTGTGATGAGATCATTGGCGCCCTTCTTGCCGATGCCGGGAACGCCGCCCACGTTGTCGCTCGTGTCGCCCACGAGCGCGAGCACATCGACCACCTGTGACGGCTTGACGCCAAACTTCTCGAGAACTCCGCGTTCGTCGAACCACGCTCCGTCCTCCCGCGGATCGTACACGGCGATCGCATCATCGCGGACCAGTTGAAAGAAGTCCTTGTCGATCGACACGATCGCGACCTTGTGGCCGGCCTCAGCCGCCCTCGTCGCAATTGTCCCGAGGACGTCGTCAGCCTCATAGCCCCTGTACGTGAGGATCGGGACACCCATGGCCTCACACGCTTCGTGGACCCAATTGATCTGCTCGACCAGGTCATCTGGCATCTGCGCGCGGTTGGCCTTGTAGTCGGCCGCAATCTCGTCGCGGAAGGTGGGGCCGGCGAGATCGAACGACGCAGCGATATACGCCGGGCTGTGATCGGTGAAGAGCTTTCGCAGCATCGTGACGAACACGTAGACGGCGTGCGTCGAGCGCCCCTCCTGGTTCGACAGCCCACGCCCGCGGAAGGCGTGGTAGGCGCGGTACATCTGTGAGCTGCCGTCGATGAGAAACAAGGTCGGACGAGCCATTCGACCAACGATAATATTCTTTCGATGTCTTCGTCGCCCCGCGCACGGCTGCTGCTCGTGCTGACCGCGTGTTCGCTGCTCGTTTCTTCCTGTGGAAGCGGAGGCCTTCTTGGAAAGGAGTACGAGTACGAAGAGGAGCTCCGCCTCGGCGTCGACGGCTCTGCGCGGATGGATTTGAGCTCGTCGGTGGCGGCGCTCGTCGCGCTGCACGGATTCGATCTCGATCCGGCCGCTGACGTGGATCGCACGCAGGTCCGAACACTGTTCGAGGGACCGGGGGTGACTGTCAGGTCAGTGCGCGTGTCGCGGCGTGATGGCCGGCAATTCGTCCATGTCCGTCTCGACGTGGAGGATATCCGCCGGTTGTCGCGTGTCGCGCCATTCTCCTGGTCGAAGTATCAATTCGATCGACGCGGAGAAACGCTCGAATACAAACAACAGATTGGAGCGGCAGTTGCGAAACCGGTTGCGGACGTCGGTTGGAACGGCAATGAACTGGTCGCGTTCCGCATGCACATTCCAAGCATCATCACGTTCCACAACGCGCCCTCGAAGAAGGTGCAGCGCGGGAACATTCTCGAGTGGGAGCAACCGTTCGTGGATCGCATGAAGGGCGTGCCCGTTGACGTCCGGGTCGACATGAAACCGGAGTCGATCCTCTACTCGACCCTGCTGTTGTTCGGCTCCACGATTGTGCTGGCGGCAGCGGCGTTTGGCGTGGTGGTCTGGAGAGTGGCCCGGCACGGGCGCGACGAGATCGCGCCCGCCCGGAATTCGCACGCGTAACTTACAGCTTCTCGAGCTCGGCTTTGGCCTCGGCCTCGGTCTGCAGCTCGTTCTTGATGTCGAAGGAGAGGAAGTTGCTGGCAATCGAACGCGCCAGCATCCTGTCCACCTGGCTATTCACCACTCCTTCGAGCGTCACGCGACCGTGTTCGACGATGATGTGAATCGGAGGATTGACCATCGACGCGTACGGCCGGAAGTTATGGTTGCTGTAGATCGCCCTCGCAATCGAGAAACGAAGCTCGTTGTCGAACTGCGAGACCGGCAACACCTCGATCTTGTTGTCGATGCCCGTCACAGCCGCCACCTTTGCGACGCGCTGCTCGATGTCGGTGCGCTTATACGGCATGGTGACTTTTCCGACCAGCGTGACCCGACCGTTGTCGACACTGGCGTGGACGCTATCGAAAATCGTGAAATGTGGATACCGCAACACCTGCCGTTGGACGTCGCGGAACAACTGCAGGTTCTCGCTCTCTGCGGCGCTGGCTGGCGCGCTGATCATGAGCGCGACCACCCCCGCAGTCATAAATTTGCCTAACATCGGAAACTCCCTTCGCACTACCAGCCAGTTCCAAGGCAAAGCTTTTGCCAGCCCTGCCGAACGCGGAGAGCCCGAAATCATGAACGAAATGCGGGAAGCAGCCAGCCGCGCGTCTTCTAATGCGGACACGGCAGGCTACAGAACGAGCATTGAGGCTATTCCGGCGCCGATTAAGAGAATCTGGCGCATCGATCCGGCATCCGTGCGACCACGATGGAGCCCGGGAATCAAATCCGCCATGGCGACGTACAGAAAGCTGGCGGCGGCAAGCGCCAGGAAGTACGGCAGCATTCGCGGCACGAAATCGAACGAGATGCAGGCGGCGATCGCGCCGAGACCGCTCGCCGCGGCCGACAGCACGTTGAGCAACAACGCCCGCCGTCGTGAGTAGCCGGCGTGAAGCAGGATGGCGAAGTCGCCGACCTCCTGAGGAATTTCGTGAGCAGCCACGGCGAGTGCCGTGCTGATGCCCAGTGGCACCGAGGTCAGGACCGCCGCCGCGACGACAGCGCCATCGACGAAATTGTGGAATGCGTCACCAACGAGCACCGGGAACACCGCACCGTCGTGCACTTCGCAATCATGCGTGTGGCAATGCCGCCAGAGCACGAGCTTCTCGAGCAGGAAGAAAAGCAGGATGCCAATCAGCAGGGTTCCCAGCACGCGTGTTGCCGGCAGTTGCTCGAGAGCGGACGGCAGGATGGCCAGTGTGGAGACGCCAAGGAGCGCGCCCACCGCATAACTCACCAACCACGGGACCAACCGGGCACGAGTGGAGTCGTTGATCAGGAGAACGCCAGAAGCAACCAGGAGCCCGCCGAGCCCGCCCACGAGACTCAGTCCCAGGGCGATGAGGTACGTCGACACAACGGGCCATCATATTACGGCCGCTGGTCTTCGGTCTTCTGGCGTGGTTGGACTTACGACGCGACGTAGCCCTTTCGTGCACGAACGTTCAAATTGCGGTCGCGCACTGTGACTCGGATCGAGTGCCAGCGGCCATCCTTGTTGACGGCGCTCGTGTACCCCAGAAAGTACTGCTTGCTCAACTCGTCCGCGATGCGGGCTGTCGCGTCATCGAGTCCATCGAAGCCGCGTACGATCTCCGTGCGTCCACCGGTGTCGTCTGTGATCTGGCGCAGCGCATCGGCGTTCACACGCTCGCCGGGACTGCGCGGCCACGTCGAACCACCGCTTCCTCCACCGATTGGCGGAAACCGCGGCTGACGACGTCCGCCTCCGGGGAATGGAAACGGAATCGTGGGCGGAAACTGCGGTTGGAGGATGCGCGGCCCGTCTTTCGAGTTGCTGTCGACACCGAGCGCATAGACGAGGACTTCGCTCTCGCGGATGCGCTGCCGCAACGCGGTGACGCCGATCGAGCTGTTCGTATCGTTGCCGTCGGAAATCACGAGAAGCGCCTTCTTGCGATTGCGTCCTTCTTCGGCTGTAGGCAGTGCTTCCGCGACAGCGTCGTAGAGTGCCGTGCCGCCGACCGGTTCGACTCGTCGCAACGCGTCGCTGATCAGCCGTCGATCCGTGGTCCAGCCCTGAATCAACCGGGCGCGCGTCGCGAATTCCATGAAGAACAATTCGTCATCCTCGTCGAGCAGCTTGGTGATCAGGCGTTCGATGGCTGCCCGTGCCGTGTCGACTTTTTCGGCAGTCATGCTGCCGCTGGAATCCAACGCGATGCCGAGGCTGACCGGGACCCGGTCGGCGCTGAAGTGCGAGACGTCCTGGACCTGCCCATCTTCGTAGACGGTAAAGTCCTCCTGCCGAAGTCCCGACACGAAGCGCCCGTTGCCGTCGGTGACCGTCGCAGTGACGTTGACGAACTCAACACCGCTCTTGAACCGAAAGCCTTCTTGTGACTGCGCGCCCGTCACGGCGGCCGCGACGACGACGATGAGGAGGATGAGTAGGGGAGGAGTGCGCATGGTCAGTTCCCGCGTGCCTCATTCGCCAGAGCCGTTCGCGACAGGTCGGTGCGACGGTCGACATGGGGCACGATCTGGCTGCCGTTCACGAAAGCGAGACGGTATCGCCCCGGGTCGCCAACCTGCGGGACGGTGACCCTGAACGTGGTTTCTTTGCCTGGGCCGAGAACGGTGGGATCGAGCTGCGATTCACCGCGCGCGATGACACGCCCGTCCCGGCCGACGACTGAGACGACCGCCGACAAGGCTGCCGTCGTCGTCGCAGTCGGATTACGGACCAGCCCCGAGACGATCAATGTTTCGCCATCCATTGCGTGTCGCATCGATACGAGCTCGATCGACCTTGCGCTCGCCGCCGAGGCGTGGCGGCTGGCGCGGCTGCCGCCGGACATGCCCACGGCCAGCAACGTACCCAGCGCCACAATGACCAGCGCGGCGATTGCAAACGCTGGCGCGCGCGAGGGACGCTCGACCTCGGGCACCACCAGCGACATAGCCGATGGCGATATTACGGCTTCTTCCTCTTCGCGTCCCTCATCTTCGACACCTGCCGGCCACTGCGGATTGTCGATCGCTGACGCGAGCGCGGCGACCCGCGCATCGGACCGTCGACGTTCGAGCCGAACGAGATATAGCGTGACCGTCGTCAGCACGACGACGGCGAGACCGAGAGCGAACGTAAGTGCAATAAGCCACATCGTGGGTTCCAGTTCAGTGAAGCGAGAAGTCGACTTCCACCTCTACGATGACATCGACGGGCGACCCAAGACGCCGTGCCGGGGCAAACCGCCAGTTCCGGACCGCGGTGATTGCACGATCGTCGAGACCGTAGCCGAGACCGCGCAGTACCTTGACTTCGCCGACGCTCCCGTCGGATCGGATCACGATCTCGAGCAAGACGCCACCGGTGATGCCTCTCCTCCTCGCGTCGTCCGTGTACTGGGCCTTAACCTCGCGAAGCAGCCGTGGCGGCTCGATACCGCTGCCGGGCCGATAGGGCCCGCCACCGACGCCACCCCCAGTGCCGTCATCGACCCCCGGCCCCGCACCTGGTCCAGAGCCATCAGCTTCGGGCGCACTCGGCTTCGCGTCACCCGCCGTCAACGCGACCGGCGACACCAGGGCCCTCGACGGAAGCGGCTCTGGCTCTGGCTCGAATGACTGAGACGCCGTCGGTTTAGGCCTCTCGATTCGAGTGACCGGAGCTTTGGGCGCACGCCCTCCCCCTCCACCACCGCCTCCCGGCCCCGGTCCCGCCAGAAACACGAGGCGTTCGTGGGGGGCTGTGGCCAACTCGACCACGCCCGATGTGGACCAGAGAAGTGCTGCCAGCACCGTGATGTGAATCAGCGACGAGACAATGGCAGACAGTCCCTGCTGTTCGCGCAGATGCCCCCCATCTGACGACTGCGGGGACTGAGACAACGTCGCGGCCGATTCCTGTCGAGCTTGGCGAGCGGCGCGGACCGCGGCGGACGTATCGAAGAAAGAGGACCCCTGGACCGGTTTCAAGGCGCCAGTGTCCACCAGTCCTTGGACGGCCACCCGCGGAACGCCCGCGGCTCGCGCGATCTCACCTATTGTGAACACGTCGACTTGCGACAGCATGGACGTAGAGCGATTGGAGGCAAATCCCTTGCCTCCAGTTGACCCCGAATTCAGGCCTGAAGCGAGGGGAACGCGCAAAATGGGCTTGCTCATGTCCCTTCAGCAGGTCAACCGCATGAGGTCTTACCCGACCTTCAGTCCCTCGACGAAACGATAACCCTCTCGGTCTCCCAACATCCTCGCGGCTCGGAACCCGACGCCTTCCAGCGCTCGAATTGTCCCCTCGGATTCGGCCGCTTCACTTCGCGATTGGAAGAGGGCGGACAATCCGGTGGGAGCGCCTCTTTGCACAACGACGACTCGGCCGCCCGAACGAAGAACGCGGCGGCATTCTCCGAGCGCCCGATCGCTGAGACGAGTCGTTAGTTCGCCATTGCGGTTGTGGAGCACGATGAGATCGAACGACCCGTCGTTAAAAGGAAGGGCATCGAGAGCCTGCACGGACACGTTCACAAGTGCGCCAGAATCTGAAACGGCCTTGCGGGCGCGTGCCGCCGTTGCTTCGTCCACGACGACGATAGACGATTCGCCGGAGAGCCCCGGCTTCGCGGCCAGCAGGCTCGTGACGAGGGGCGTATCGATGCCGATCTGCAGCAGCCGCTCACCGAGCCGAACGCCGCTCATGGCGATCGCCAGCGGCTCGCGTCCAACGGTCGACTGACGCAAAAACATGCGCATTTTGCCATGATATAGTGGGCGATTGTGACTTCACCAGTTCAGATCGCCCCCGCAAGCGGCAAACTCGGTGTGCTGCTGGTCGGCCTCGGGGCTGTCAGCACGACCACCATTGCCGGTGTGATGGCCATTCGTCGAGGTCTGGCGCCTCCCATCGGTTCGTTGACGCAGATGGGCACGATCCGCCTCGGAAAGCGAACTGAAGGTCGGACACCCAGGATCAATGAATTTATTCCCCTGGCCAGTCTGGACGACATCGTGTTCGGAGGCTGGGACATTTTCGAGGAGGACTGCTACGCGGCAGCGCGCACGGCGGGTGTGCTGGAGCCGGCCCAACTGGAGCAGGTCCGGCATGAGCTCGAAGCCGTAAAGCCGATGCCGGCGGTCTTCGACCAGCGTTACGTCAAACGGCTGGACGGACCAAACGTCAAAAAGGGAAAGAACAAGCGCGATTTGGCGGAGCAGCTCATCGCCGACATTCGCGCCTTCAAGGCCAAGCACGGCTGCGATCGCCTCGTGATGATCTGGTGCGGCAGCACCGAGGTCTACATGAAGGAGACGGCCGTGCACGCCACCATCGATTCGTTCGAGAAGGCGCTCGAGCAGAGCGATGATGCGATCCCGTCCAGCATGATCTACGCGTACGCCGCATTGTGCGAGGGGCTTCCGTTCGCGAACGCCGCGCCCAATCTCACGGCCGATATCCCTGCGATGCTGCAGCTGGCATCGAAGATGAAGTCGCCCATCGCCGGCAATGACATGAAGACCGGGCAGACGCTCATCAAGACCATAATCGCGCCCGGCCTCAAGGCCCGTCTGCTTGGCGTGAAGGGATGGTATTCGACCAACATCCTCGGGAATCGGGACGGAGAAGTGCTCGACGATCCCGAGTCGTTCAAGACCAAGGAAGAAAGCAAGAAATCAGCGCTCGACTACATCTTTCAGCCCCATCTCTATCCGGAGCTGTACCAGGATCTCTGCCACGTCGTGCGCATCAATTACTACCCGCCGCGCGGCGACAACAAGGAGGGCTGGGACAATATCGATCTGATCGGATGGCTCGGTTATCCGATGCAGCTCAAGATCAATTTCCTGTGCCGTGACAGCATTCTCGCCGCGCCAATCGTGCTCGATTCGGTGTTGTTCCTCGATCTGGCCAAGCGGGCGGGCATGTCAGGCATCCAGGAGTGGCTCTCGTTCTACTTCAAGAGTCCCATGCACGCGCCAGAGGTGTACCCGGAACACGACCTGTTTATTCAGTTGATGAAACTGAAGAACACACTTCGCTACCTGCAGGGTGAGGATCTGATCACGCACCTCGGTCGCGAGTACTACGATTGATCGGCTCCTTCCCGCCTCAGGCCCCATGACGCGCGCCGACAAGTGCTAAGGTAAAGCCGTGCTGCAGGCGCCTCTGCTCGGCGGACTGTTCATTGGAATTCTGTCTGCGCTTCCGGTCGTCAGTTGGGGCAACTGCTGCTGCCTGTGGATCATAGGCGGCGGCATCCTTGCGGCGTATCTCGATCAGCAGCGCGACCAGAATCCCATTACGTCCGGGCGGGGCGCGTTTGCTGGATTTCTGGCCGGCATCATTGGCGCGTTCGTCTGGCTCGTCTTTTCATTGGGCCTCGACGTGATCCTGGCACCCATCCGTGAACGCATCGCCGGCGAGCTCATACGCGTTGCGCGCGATATGCCGCCGGATGCGCGTGCGGCTCTCGAGTCGATTGGCGCCTCGTCGCCGCTCGGTTATGTCGTCGGCTTCATCGTTCTGCTATGTGCCGGCGCGATATTCTCCACGCTCGGCGGAGTACTGGGTGCGGCGTTCTTCCGCAATGACGTGCCGCCGGCGCTCGGCGGTCCAATTGAACCGCCCCCGCTGCCGCCCATGTAGGTCGGGAGATCGATAAAGCAGCACCCGCCTACACCTGCGTAGGCCGGGTCCTGTTCTTTGGACCCGGCATCGCGAAACGGCTCTCGAGGACCCGGCGTTGTATTCTGTGGCGCCATGTCCCAGAACACACCGCCTCCGGAAATCGCTGATCTGCTTCAAGAGAACCGCTCGTTCGCGCCTTCATCAGAGTTTCAGTCGCAAGCCAACCTGCGTGATGAAGGGATATATGCCCGCGCCGACGGCGATCCCGAGGGATTCTGGGCCGGCTTCGCGGAGGAGCTGGAGTGGTTTTCGAAATGGAGGACAGTCCTCGACTGGAAACCGCCGCACGCGAAGTGGTTTGTCGGCGGCACTCTGAATGCGAGCGTCAATTGCGTCGACCGCCACGTCCGTGGGCCTCGGCGCAACAAGGCCGCCATCGTCTGGGAGGGTGAGCCGGGCGATCGGCGTACGCTCACGTACTTTGATCTCTACCGGCAGGTCAGTCAGTTCGCCAACGTCATGAAGGCGCTCGGCATCAAACGAGGTGACCGTGTCGCGATCTACCTGCCGCTCATTCCCGAACTGGCGATTGCGATGCTGGCCTGTGCCCGCATCGGCGCCGTGCACTCGGTTGTCTTCGGCGGCTTCAGTTCGGAGTCGCTGCGCGATCGCATCAATGACGCCCAGGCATCGCTCCTCATCACGGCTGATGGTGGATGGCGCCGCGGACAAGTCGTTCCGCTGAAGCAGATGGCTGACGACGCTCTCGAGGCGACGCCCTCCATCAGGCACGTGATCGTCGTGCAGCGCCTGCAGGGTGCCCCGGTGGAAGTGCGCGTCAAGGAGGGACGCGACCACTGGTACCACCGCCTCATGCTCGAAGCCGGCTATCTCTGCGAGCCCGAGCGCATGGAGGCAGAGGACATGCTCTACATCCTCTACACCTCCGGCACCACCGGCAAACCGAAGGGCATCGTTCACACAACGGGCGGATACCTTGTCGGTACCTACGCGACGACCAAGTGGGTGTTCGATCTGAAAGAGGACGATGTCTACTGGTGCACCGCTGATATCGGCTGGGTGACGGGGCACAGCTACGTCGTCTATGGTCCTCTGTCGAATGGGGCGACCGTCGTGATGTATGAAGGCGCGCCGGATTGGCCGCGGAGGGATCGGTTCTGGCAGATTATCGAGCGCTACGGCGTCACGATCTTTTACACGGCGCCCACAGCGATTCGCGCATTCATGCGATGGGGAACCGAGTGGCCGACTGGCCGCGATCTCTCGAGCCTGCGGCTGCTGGGATCGGTTGGTGAGCCGATCAATCCTGAGGCGTGGGTCTGGTATCACCGCTACATCGGCGGTGAGCGATGTCCGGTTGTCGACACGTGGTGGCAGACGGAGACTGGCGCGATCATGATCACGCCGCTTCCGGGACTGACGAAGACCAAACCCGGATCGGCGACGCTGCCATTCCCAGGCGTCAAGGCGGAGATCAAGACGGAACGGGGAGAGAGCATCCAGGGCGCAGGCGGGGGACTGTTGGCCCTCACACGGCCGTGGCCAGCGATGCTGCGGGGAATCTACGGCGACCCGGACCGCTACGTGAAGCAGTACTGGAGCCGATGGACACCGGACATCTACTTCACTGGTGATGGCGCGAAGCGAGACCAGGACGGGTTCTTCTGGCTACTCGGCCGCGTCGATGATGTGCTGAACGTCGCCGGCCATCGCATCGGGACGATGGAGGTTGAGAGCGCGCTGGTCGATCATCCACGAGTGGCCGAGGCGGCAGTGGTCGGCAGACCCCACGAAATCAAGGGGCAGGCGGTAGCTGCGTTCGTGACGCTTCGCGAGGGCGCGCAGGGAAGCGAGAGTCTCGTCGCCGAGCTCAAGGATCATGTGGTCAAGAAAATCGGGGCCATCGCCCGCCCCGATGATGTGATCTTCTCAGCGGACCTGCCGAAGACACGGTCGGGCAAAATCATGCGTCGGCTGCTGCGCGACATCGCTGAGGGCAAGGCGCTCGGGGACACGACGACATTGGCCGATCCCGCCGTCGTGGCTAGACTGAAGGAACAGTATCAAGACGAGCACTAATCGATGCGGGTGCGCGCCTATGCGGCGGCAGGCAAGGCGCGTCCGATGACCCGCCTCTTCGCACAGTGGAAACGACTTTAGAAGTTAATGGTGGCCAGCACGGTGTCGGAATACGCTCCGGCACTGACATCTTGAGCAGGCCCCACCCGGCGGTAGATGGGAAGGCTCACGTTGGTGTCGTTGGGCGGATTGCTTCTCGCGTACACGGATGTGCCCGACGTCCCGTCTCCCCTAACCAACGTGCGGGATGCATCCATGTACAGGTTGTAACCGAGCGCCTCCCCGCCCTTGGTCATCGTCCGAGGGGAAAAGGTGCTGCTCCAACCCTTCCCCAGCGAAATCGGCGCCGCGCGCGCGTAGAACATCCACGGTCCCCCGCCGATGATCGAGGCGGCCACGAGCGCCGCCATCTGATAGCGGAGGATCTTGATTACGACCAGGAGGGGCAAGTGTGAGCAGTGCTGCATGTGCGTTCTTCCGTGACCGTGCCCGTTCTGAAGTTGACCGTTGCGACGACAGTGTCGTTGTAGTGGCCGGCTGGCACGTCCTGATTCCCGGTCACGCGACCATACACCGTGAAGTTGCGCGGTGCCTTCGAGGGCGCTGCGCTTGGCGAGAGCAGCCCTGCACCCGAGTCGTTCCACACAGTCGTACGTCCGGAGTCCTGATACAGCTCGTAGGTAAGGTAGTTGGTGGTGCCCGTCCCGCCGCCGTCCAGATTGCTCGATGCGTTGGCCACAACGGCATCGTAAGAACCGAAGGCCAATGCCGTCGTGCTGATAGTGCAGTTATTTGTGACGGTCGCATTGGCACCGAGAGTCGCAGTCGCCGAGGCCGCGTTCGCCGTCGATGAATATGCTCCGAACGGGAGTCCCGCTGCTGCAACCTCTCCCACCAATTTCCTTGCGCGCTTCACGTCATTGCTCCTGTGTCCTGCTGTGGAACACGTTTCGTTGTTTTGCCCGCCGCCGAGCCTCGTCACAGGACAGTGAGCATGTTGCGCGCCAAGGCTCATCCGGGAGGACGAACCGAACGCAACAAGTTTGTTATCAAATAGTTAGGTGCTACTTGCCGGGCGCATGCAGATGCAAGTTCGATGAGGGTCGGTGCCGAAAGTTGACATGGCAGCGTTACAAAAATTGCCAGTAAGTACCTGGAAAGTAAACGGTTAGTTCCATCACTTCTCGCTTTAGCCAGTGTGCCTCTACACGGCACACGCGATACAGGCCGCGAACCTGGAACAGCATCGCGCTCGATACCGTAGTGTGAGCTGTCTGGCGACTGACCTCCGGACTGAGGCACACTGAAACCCATGGCACTCATTGATACCCAAGATCTCTGGAAGACCTATGTGATGGGTTCCGAGGAAATTCACGCGCTGCGCGGTGTGACGATTGGAATCGACCGCGGAGAGTACGTTGCGATCATGGGTCCTTCCGGATCGGGAAAGTCGACGCTGATGAACCTGATTGGCTGCCTCGATACGCCATCGCAGGGAAGTTACTTGCTCAACGGCAAGCAGGTCAGCCAGATGAACGACAACGAGCTCGCCCGGATCCGGAACGAAGAGATTGGGTTCGTTTTCCAGACCTTCAATCTCTTGCCGCGAGCATCTGCTCTCCAGAACGTTGAACTTCCTTTGGTGTATGCGGGTGTCCAGGGAAAAGCGCGCACCCAGAGAGCCAAAGCCGCTCTGGACAAGGTCGAGCTAACGGCGCGAATGGGCCACCGGCCCAATGAGCTGTCCGGAGGGCAGCGGCAGCGCGTCGCCATTGCCCGAGCCTTGGTCAACAACCCATCGATCCTGCTCGCCGACGAGCCGACGGGAAACCTCGACTCAAAGACGGGCAACGAGATCATGGCGCTCTTCGCGCGACTGCACCAGGCGGGCAATACCATCGTGCTCGTGACGCACGAAGCGGATATTGCGGCGTTCGCTCATCGCACGATTCATCTGCGCGACGGCAAGGTCGAAAAGGACGTTCGGCAGGCTGCTTAGACGGCAGCCCAATGCCGCTCGCCAATCGCCCGCAGCGGCACATCCCGCGAGAAGGACGACGAGTCGAACTGGATGCGTGTTTTCGGCGCATCCGGGTCGAGCCGTGGCACCGCGCTCAATAAGGCACGTGTGTAGGGATGCGTCGGGTTGGCGAAAAGTATGTCCGTATCACCCATTTCCACGATCTTCCCCAGATACATGACCGCGACGCGGTCGCACACCTCTTCGACCAGTCGCAGATCGTGAGCGATGAACAGGTACGTCAGTTTCAGCCGCGCCCTCAAGTCGAGCAATAGTTGGATCACCTGGGCCTGAATCGACATGTCGAGCGCCGAAACCGGTTCGTCTGCCACGATGAGCGCCGGGTTGAGTGCCAAGGCGCGCGCGATGCCGATCCGTTGGCGCTGCCCACCGCTGAATTCACCGGGGTATCGTTCGAGGTGCGTCCCCTCGAGACCAACCAGCTCGAACAATGACCTGACTTTTTCGCGTCGCTCTGAAGAGGTTCCGAGACGATGGACGATCAAGGGCTCTTCGACAATGTCACCGGCGCGCATGCGCGGATTGAGCGAGGAATAGGGATCCTGAAACACGATTTGCATATCGCGTCGCGCCAACCGCATCCGACTCTTCGAATATTCAAGAACGTTTTCGCCGCGGAACAGGATCTCGCCGCTGTCGGGCTCGATCAGCCGCAGGATGCAGCGCCCGGTCGTGCTCTTGCCGCTTCCCGACTCACCGACCAGACCGAACATGTCGCCTTCTTCGATCGCGAAGCTCACATCGTCGACGGCATGGACGACCGTGGGCGCCGGCGCGAACAGGCCACCGCCGCGCGAGAAGTGTTTGACGAGGCGGCGGACCTCGAGAAGCGGCATCAGCGCGGGTGCATCCCGGGCACAGCGCTGAGAAGACGGCGTGTGTACTCGTGGTTGGGTTCGCGCAGTATCTGCCGTACGGGGCCCTGCTCGACGAGCCGTCCGTGGCGCATCACTGCCACGCGGTCGGCCATCTCTGCGATCACGCCGAAGTCGTGCGTGATCAGCAGCAGCGCGAGGTTGTATCGCTGTTTCAGCTCGGCGAGCATCTCGAGCACCTGCGCCTGGATTGTCACGTCGAGCGCCGTGGTGGGTTCATCGGCGATGACCAGCGGAGGGCGGCACGCCACCGCAATTGCAATCATCACACGCTGCCGCATCCCGCCTGACAACTGATGCGGGAAGTCGCGCACTCGCGTGCCCGGGTCCGGGATGTGCACGGCATCGAGTAATTCAACCGACCGTTGACGAGCCTCGCCGTGGCCGACTCCGTGCGCTGTGAGCGCTTCGGCTATCTGCTCGCCCACGCGCATCGTTGGATTGAGCGCCGTCATCGGTTCCTGAAAAATCAGCGACATGCACCTACCACGCACCGATCGCATTTCGGTTTCCGGGAGGCCAAGCAGATCGCGTCCTTGGAAGAGAATCCGGCCGCTCGTCACTCTTCCGGGAGGCTGCAACAGGCGAAGAATGGCGAGCGCCGTAACCGACTTGCCGCTGCCAGACTCGCCGACCAGGCCGAGCGTTTGCCCCGCTTCGATCGTCAACGTCAGGTCGTCTACCGCTTTCAGCACGGAGCCGGCACGTTCGAAGGTCACGGTCAGGTGCTCGACCTCGAGAAGCGGAATCATGATGGTCTGCTACGCACCAGAGACGTCCTGATATTCGCCGAACACGTTCCGCAAGGCATCTGAAATCTCGCCGAGAGTCGCACGTGTCTCGACCGCGTGAATCACGACCGGGACGAGGTTGTCGCTGCCGCGAGCGGCCCGCACCACGGCCTCCAGAGCAGCCTGGCACTCGCTTGCGCTTCTGCTCGCGCGCAGGTGCCGAACCCGCTCGACCTGATCGCGTTCAACTGCGGCGTCGATCGAAAACACAGCCGGCATGTGCTCCGAGGATTCGTTGTATCGATTGACGCCGACGACGATGTCGATCCCACGCTCGAGCGCTTGTTGCGCCCGGTACGCCGAGTCCTGAATATCGCGCTGTATGAGACCTGATTCGATTGCCTGCAGTGTGCCGCCGGCCGCGTCGATTCGCTCGATGATCTGGACTGCCTCTTTTTCGATGCGCGTTGTGGCTTCTTCAATGGTGTACGCGCCTCCGACGGGATCGACAGTCGAGGCCACGCCGGTTTCGTGAAGAAGTATTTGCTGCGTTCGCAGTGCAATCGTCGCGCTCTCCTGTGTGGGTAGACCGAGCGCTTCGTCGCGACCGTTGCAGTGCAGCGATTGCGTGCCGCCGAGGACTGCCGCGAGTGCCTGCATCGCGACGCGCGCGACGTTGTTATCCGGTTGCTGGGCGGTCAGCGTGCTGCCCGCAGTTTGCGCGTGAAATCGCAGTTGCTGAGCGCGCGAGTCGGTGACCCCGAAACGGTCGCGCATGATTCGCGCCCACAGTCGCCGTGCCGCGCGGAACTTGGCGATTTCCTCGATAAAATTGTTGTGAACATTGAAAAAGAAGGAGAGGCGTTGGCCGAGCACGTTGACGTTGATGCCGGCGTCGAGTGCGGCCTGAACGTAAGCGATGCCGTTGGCGATCGTAAAGGCGACCTCCTGCACCGCGGTCGCACCCGCCTCGCGAATGTGATAGCCGCTGATCGAAATCGTGTTCCACTTCGGGACCTGCTGCGCGCAGAACGACATGATGTCGGTGACGATCCTCAGCGACGGCCGTGGCGGGTAGATAAAGGTGCCGCGCGCAACGTACTCCTTCAGGATGTCGTTCTGCACCGTGCCGGCCAGCGACGAAAGTGCAATGCCGCGGCGCTTCCCGACCGCCACGTACATCGCCAACAGGATGATCGCGGTGGAGTTGATTGTCATCGAGGTCGACACGCGGTCAAGCGGGATGTCCGCGAACAGCGCCTCCATGTCTTCGATCGAGTCGATCGCGACACCGACACGGCCGACCTCGCCCGCCGCGAGAGCGTGATCGGAGTCGTACCCGATCTGCGTCGGCAAATCGAACGCAACGCTCAATCCCATGACGCCCTGCGAGAGCAGGTAGCGGTACCGCCGATTCGATTCCGGCGCCGTCCCGAACCCCGCGTATTGACGCATCGTCCAGGGGCGGCCTCGATACATGTCGGCTTGAATTCCCCGCGTGAATGGAAAGGCGCCAGGCTGACCGATGTCGGCATCCGGGTCGATGTCGGCAATGTCCTGCTGTGTGCGGTAAGGACGGGAGCCACTTGGCTGATTCATCGGAGGGTCGCCGGGATTTTACTTCAAGCCCTTGCGTATCAATTGATTACCGGCTGTCAGCTGAGCGAAGTTCGTTGCCAGCACCCTGCGAGCCGGGCGAAGTTCATCGTAGCCGAGCCGGTTTGTTGACACCTCTAGAATGTCCCTCTACAATGCGTCGCAGCCTTCGAAGGCTAAACCCCTGCAAATGAACATGTTTGGCGCTCAATCCCTGCCGACCTCCCCGGTTAGTGCAGGTTCGGATTGGGGTACGCCCCGGATCCCAGCCGGTGGCCGATGAGGAGGAGCAGGAATGGATGACGTCGTGAACCGGTTCGCGAAAGAGCTGGCCGACGCGATTGCCGCCGCTGTCGCCGAGAACGCTCAGGTTGAGGCATGCCGAGCCAAGGCGCGCGAGGCTGGGTTCGACATGAGGGTGACGCTCGAAGCAGTGGTCGGGTTCGTGAGCAGGAACAACGGAACGGCGGTGACTCGGATCACGACGCCTGCCCGGCTGCTGCCCGCCCGCAACGGCTTTGATCTCACAACCAATGACCGCCGTTTCCTCCGATCGTTGCGAATCGGGTGCGAGGAAGCGCCGAAAGAAGCCGTGGATAACGGCTAGATCGATTGGGCCTGACAGTCGGCAGCAGCGAGCGGGAATTTGCTGCGGCCGGCTGTCGGCGCTGTGCGCCGCACGGTCAGCCGTGCGCCTTCGCCTGATTCGCCACCGCCGCTGCCTTTCGCAGCGCCGCTTCCTCATCTCCAAGGTAGTACTTCCTGACTGGTCGAAGCTCGTCGTCCAGTTCATACACCAGCGGGATGCCTGTCGGAATATTCAGCTCGACGATCTCCGCTTCTGAGACGTTGTCGAGATACTTGACGAGCGCTCGCAGGCTGTTGCCATGCGCGGCAATCAGCACACGGCGCCCGGATTTGATGTCAGGCGCAATCGCCGTGTGCCAGTAGGGAAGAAATCTGGCAACGGTGTCCTTCAGCGATTCCGTCAGCGGCACTTCATCCGGCTTGAGATCGGCGTAACGCCGGTCACGCGATGGATACTGCGGATCGTCCGGGGAAAGTGGCGGCGGAGGAATGTCGTAGCTTCGTCGCCACATCTTGACTTGTGCCTCGCCGTGACGAGCTGCTGTTTCCGCCTTGTTGAGGCCCTGCAACGCACCGTAGTGGCGTTCGTTCAGTCGCCAGGAGCGGTGTTCCGGAATCCACATCATGTCCAGTTCGGACAAGGCGATCCACAGAGTACGGATCGCGCGCTTGAGCAACGACGTATGCGCGACATCGAATTCGAAGCCATTCGCTTTGAGCAGGCGCCCCGCTTCGATGGCCTCTTCGCGCCCACGCTCGCTCAGATCGACATCCGTCCACCCGGTGAACCGATTCTCTTTGTTCCAGACGCTTTCGCCGTGCCGCAACAGTATCAAGCGAAACATGGCATCCTCGCACGGCGGGCCTAGAGGCCCGCCGCTACGTGTATGGAAAGGCGGTCTTCAGACCCGCCTGATTCAGTTCGTCGCCACCTGCCGTATCGCTGACATTCCAGCGTAACGGGCTGCGCTCCCCAGTTCTTCCTCGATGCGCAGCAACTGATTGTATTTCGCCGTGCGATCACTTCGGCTCGCCGAACCGGTCTTGATCTGGCCTGCGGATGTCGCGACGGCGAGATCGGCGATGGTGCTGTCCTCGGTCTCACCGGATCGGTGGGAGATGATCGTGGCGTAGCCGGCATCGCGTGCCATACGAATCGCGTCGAGCGTCTCCGATACGGTCCCGATCTGATTCAGCTTGACCAGCAGGGCGTTGCCGACGTGTTCCGCGATGCCCTTTCGCAGAATCTCAGGGTTGGTCACGAACACATCGTCGCCGACGAGCTGCACGCGCTCACCGATCGTGCGCGTCAACAGCTGCCATCCCGGCCAATCGCCTTCGGCCACACCATCTTCGATTGAGATGATCGGGTACTGCCGAACCCAGTCTGCGTACAACTCCACCATCTGCCCGGGAGTCCTGGTCGGCTCGCCCGATTTCTTGAACACGTACTTCCCATCTTCCCAGAGTTCGCTCGACGCCACGTCGAGTGCGAGAAACACATCGCGCCCGGCGGCGAGTCCCGTCTGACCGATGGCTTCGAGCACCACATCGAGCGCCTCGCGGTTGGATCGAAGGTTGGGGGCGAACCCGCCTTCGTCACCAACGCCCGTCGAGTGTCCCGCTTTCTTCAGGATCGAACGAAGCGCGTGGAAGATTTGAGTACCGGCCCGGAGTGCCTCCGCGAAGGTGGGCAGGCCGAGCGGCATCACCATGAACTCTTGAAAATCGACGCTGCTGTCGGCGTGCGCACCGCCATTCAGGATGTTCATCATGGGCGCGGGCAGGACTTCGGGATTACCCGTCGCGCCGTACATCTGTGCGAGGGCGCGATAGAGCGGCTGACCGGAGGCGGCTGCGGCGGCCCGCGCGGCTGCCATCGAGACGCTGAGTAACGCGTTTGCGCCCAGGCGACTCTTTGTCGGTGTTCCGTCCAACTTCACCAGCGCCTCGTCGATCGCGCGCTGGTCGAGCTCCCGCCCGACGAGCTGCGCCGCGATCTCCCCGTTGACGTTGGCGACTGCCTTTCGAACGCCTTTTCCAGCGTAGCGCTTGGGATCACTGTCCCTGAGTTCCAGCGCCTCGCGCTGACCGGTCGATGCGCCTGATGGGACGGCGGCTCGTCCGAGCGCGCCTCCAGCCCACACATCGCATTCGACCGTCGGGTTGCCGCGGGAATCAAGGATCTCTCGTGCGTGTACGCTGCTGATATTCATACCTTTGGACCTGACTTTTGACCTTTGACCGTTGACCTAGATGAGCGTCCCTATGCGATCCGCTGCAAACTCCGCCTGCAGTGCCGATTCGCTGATCGTCCCGATCAGTGGCTCATCGTCTGCCGTGACCACGACGACGCCGCTGTCGGTGACGGTGTGCCGCCGCCGATCTTCTTCCGGGTTGAAGCCGATCAGCGCACCGCGCGGCACCAGGACGTCGCGGTCGATGATGGCTCGCCTGACCCTGGCGTGACGGCCCACACGCACACCGGGCATGAGAATCGTCTGTTTGATTTCGCAGAAGCTGTGCACGCGTACGTTGGGGCCGAGAATGCTTCCAACCACCCGGCTGCCCGATATGATGCACCCGTTCGAGATGACGGAATCGAGCGCCTGACCGCATCGACGTCCTTCTTCCGCGAAGACGAACTTCGCTGGAGGGGCTTGCGGCTGGTAGGTGCGCAATGGCCACTCGGGATCGTACAGATTGAACTCGGGGTTCACCTGACAGAGATCCATGCTGGCCTCGTAATAGGCGTCGAGCGTTCCAATGTCGCGCCAGTACTTCGACGCTTTCTTGTTCTCGTCGTAAAAGCGGTACGAGAAGACCGACGACTCCTTGAACAGTGACGGGATGATGTTCTTCCCGAAGTCGTGCTGGCTGTCGGGGCGATTGGCGTCGCTGGCGAGCACGCGCATCAACACGTCAGCTTTGAAGATGTAGATGCCCATTGATGCCAGCGCCACATCGGGTGATCCGGGGACGGGCGTAGGGCGCGCCGGCTTCTCCTCGAAGCCGATGACTCTATCGACTTCGTCTACGCCGACAATACCGAACCGGCTCCCCTCGCCGATCGGCACTTCGATTGTCGCAATCGTCGCGGCTGCGTTCTTCTCGACGTGGAACCGCAGCATCTTGGCGTAGTCCATCTTGTAGACGTGATCGCCGGAGAGGACGA
>JBKPNV010000214.1:0-30128 GCA_046732795.1 Acidobacteriota bacterium | reverse complement strand
GCCCTGCCGCTCACCCTTCCGATTATTGAGGGGGCCGTCGACATCTACCGCCGCGCTCGGCGGCAGGGCGTCGCGGTGCGTTCGAGTGTGGACTGCCTCATCGCCAGTTGCGCGGCGACGCATCACCTGACGGTCGTGCACCGGGATCGTGACTACGCGCAGATTGCCAAAGTTACCGCGCTCAACCATCGCGACATCGGGCGTCTGGTCAAGGACACCTGACCGTCAACGACGCCGACGGTCTACGATAAGATCACGTGCTGGCCGTGTTCGTTTGGCCGGTTCATTGTAGCTGCCGAAAGGGTGGCCAGAGGACTCATTCATGCGCAGATTCGGTGGATCGCTGACGATCGTCGCGTTGCTCGTGGTTGCGACTCTGGCGGCACAGTCAGGTTCGAGCGGCCCCGCTCGAACTGCTTCGAAGCCGTACACAACGTGGACAGCCTACCAGGGCGGCTCTCACTCGTCACAATATTCGGCGCTCGATCAGATCAACAAGTCGAACGTCTCAAAGCTCGAGGTCGCCTGGACCTACCCGATTTCGGGCACCGTGACGTTCAACCCTATCGTCGTCGACGATGTGATGTACGTCCAGGGCACGGGAAACGCCATCGTCGCGCTCGAGGCGGCGACCGGCAAAGAGCTCTGGCGTCATGAGAACCAGGGGGCAATCGGCGCCAGAGGGATTAACTATTGGGAGAGCCCCGATGGTTCGGATCGCCGACTCTTGTACCTCAACGCAGGCAACCTCACGGCGATCAACGCGAAGACTGGCGAGACGATTACGTCGTTTGGAAACAACGGTCGCGTGGACCTGCGCGTGGCATTGTGGCGTGAGGCGCGGAATCCACTGCAGACGAGCAACCCAGGGCGTATTTTCGAGAACCTCGTCATCATCTCGTTGCCGGCGCAGGGTGCCGGCTACGACTCGACGCCCGCCGATGTCCAGGCATACGACGTACGGACAGGCAAGATCGTGTGGGTCTTCCACAGCATCCCGCACCCGGGTGAATTCGGTTACGACACTTGGCCGGAAGGGGCCTACAAGAAAGCCGGCGGCGTTCACAACTGGAGTGAATTGACCGTCGATGCACAGAACGGAATCGCGTTCATTCCTTTTGGTACTGCGCGCTTCGATTTCTACGGTGGCGACCGGCCGGGCAACAACCTGTTCGCCAACAGCCTCGTCGCGCTCGACGCGCGAACGGGCAAGCGGCTCTGGCATCAGCAGCTCGTGCACCACGATCTGTGGGACTACGACCTTCCACAGGCACCGAAGCTGCTGACGCTGCGTCAGAACGGCCGCAACGTCGACGTGGTCGCGCAGGCAACCAAGTTCGGCTTCATCTTCGTGTTCGATCGCAAGACGGGCCAGCCGATCTTCCCGATTGAAGAGCGCAAGGTCCCGCAGTCGGATGTCCCGGGCGAGAAGAGCTCGGCGACACAACCGTTCCCGACCAAACCCGCGCCGTTCGCCAGGCAGTCGTTCACCGAGAAAGACATCAATCCGTATCTGCCCGAGGCAGAGCAGGAGATGCTGCGTCAGCGGCTGAAATCGGTGAGGAACGAGGGGCTCTTCACGCCGCCGAGCCTCGAAGGCTCGATCGAGCTGCCCGGTCACAACGGCGGCGCCAACTGGGGCAGCTCCGCGGTCGATCCTGCTCGCGGTGAGTTCTACGTCGTCGCCAAGAACATGCCGACATTGATGCGCCTGGTCCTGAGCAACGAAGAGCCGACTGCCGGGGGTGCGCTTGGCGGCGGATCGGCCAGTCCGATCGTGACCGCAGAGCAGAAGGCGCAGTTGATGGCGGCTGCGAAGGAGGCTGCATCGAAGGGGCCGGTGCGTTACACGTCGCCCTACGACTTCATATTGAGCCCGTCTAACGGGATGACCGCCATTAGCCCTCCGTGGTCCGAGCTCACGGCCTACGATCTCAACACCGGTGAGATCAAGTGGCGAGTCCCCGATGGCGGAGTCGCCGCGCCGCCCGAGCTCGGCATCAAGGCCGACTCCGGGGCTCACATGCCTCGTGGCGGTCCACTCGTCACTGCTGGTGGGCTTGTGTTCGTTGCTACCGCGTCGGATCGCACGGTGCGCGCCTACGATCGCGACTCGGGCAAGGTGGTATGGACGAAGGATCTGCCGACGGGCTCGGAAGGCGTTCCGGCGACGTACGAAGTGGGAGGCCGTCAATTCATCGTCTTTCCGGTTGCTGCAGGTGCGGGGTTGTTCCCGGCGCGTTTCGGTGGTCCGGCACCTCGCGGGCGTGGAGATGGTGCCGCCGCGGGCGGCGGTCCTGAGGCCCAGGGCGGTGGACGCGGACGTGGCGGGCGAGCCGGTGGACCGCCTCCAGCGCCTGGGGCTTACATCGCTTACGCGTTGCCTCGATGACCTCGAGACCAATTTCCGTCCTGACCGCCGCCGTGGTGATCGCCGCGGTGATTGGCCTGTGGGCGCAGGGATCGGCGCCCAGCTCCGCGCGCGATCAGATCGCTCCCGGCGATTGGCCCAATCTGAATCGCGATCTCGCGGCGACGCGTTTCTCTCCGCTGACACAGATCAACACCAGCAACGTCGGATCGCTGAAGCAGGCGTGGACATACCGGCTCGGCGGGGGCGCGACCTCGGTACCGTTGGTGGTTGATGGTGTGGTGTTTGCGTCGAGTGGTCCTCGCGTGGTTGCGCTCGATGCCGACACTGGGAACGAAGTCTGGGCCTACACTGTTCCTGCCGCACCGGCTGCGGCTCCGCCACCGGTCAGCGACGCACAAGCCCCGGCCGCTGCCGCGCCGCCGCCTGGACTGACGCCAGCCGGAGGTGGTCGCCGCGGTGGTGGACCTCCCGTACCCGCAGCTTCACAACGTGGTGTCGGGTACTGGCCGGGTGAGGCTGGCACCGCGGCGCGCGTGATGTTCCTCAGCGGCACGAGGCTCTTTGCCGTCGATGCCGCGACGGGAAAAGCATCAGCAGGATTCGGGACCGACGGCGTCGTCGACATCGGCGTCCCGTACAACGGCACACCCACTGTGTACCGCGACGTCGTCATCGTCGGCGCCAATGTCAATGAAGTGCCGCAGGGACCTCCGGGCAATCCGCGAGCATTCGATGCGAAGACTGGCAGGAAACTGTGGGAGTTCCAGACCGTTCCGCAACCGGGTGCGAAGTTCAACGACACATGGGGCGACGGCTGGAAGGAGCGCTCTGGCACGAACATGTGGGGCTTTGCGGCGCCGGTCGATGTCGAGCGCGGGATCGTGTACCTGCCGATTTCAGGACCGGCGGCCAATTACTATGGTGGCGATCGACCGGGCCGAAATGACTTTGCCAATTCCGTCGTGGCAGTTGACGCACAAACCGGCAAGTATCTCTGGCACTTCCAGACGGTCCATCACGACATCTGGGACTCGGACGTGCCGACCGCCGGCGGCCTGCTCGACGTGATGCAGAACGGTCGTCGCGTACCGGCAATCGTCCACGTCGGGAAGACGAGCTATCTGTTCGTTCTCGATCGCGTGAGCGGGAATCCAATCATTCCTGTCGAGGAACGTTCAGTCCCGAAAGGCGACGTGCCGACCGAATGGTATTCGCCCACGCAACCGTTTCCCGTTCGGCCGGGTCCACTCAGTCGCGTCAGCTTCAACAAAGAGGACATGGTCACTGCCGCTGACACGACAGCCGAGCACGCCGCGGCGTGTCAGGCGATGTGGGATAAGGCCGGCGGCTTCTACAACGCGGGTCCATTTACGCCTTTCATGTTTCACAAGAAGGGTGATCCTCCGAAATCGACAATCCAGTTTCCGGGTGGCACCGGCGGCGTCAACTGGGGCGGCATGGCTGTCGACCCGATGTCCGGCGTCATCTTCGTGAATGCGCAGAACACGTCGCTCGTCGGCTGGGTCGAGGAGAAGGATCCGAAGATCGACTACAGCTTCGACGCGCGCGGTTCGAAACAACCCTATGACCGCGCCAGTGTGAACGGAGTCGGTCCGTTCTTCACGTTCAGCGCTCCGCTGAACGGTTACGATGCCGATGGCCGGCCGCGTCCAGGGCCTCAGCTTCCATGTCAGCGGCCACCGTGGTCGAAGCTCATCGCGGTGAACGTCAACACGGGCACCATTGCGTGGGAGTCGGTCCTCGGTGTAAACGACGCGCTTCCGGAAGGCAAGCGGCTCGTCGGCAGCAGCGGAAGCGCAGGACCGACCGCGACCGCAGGCGGACTCGTGTTTATTGGTGCGACCAGCGACCGCCGTTTCCGGGCGTTCGACGCGAAAACGGGCAAAGAAATCTGGACGACGATGCTCGAGGCGACCGCCAACGCGAACCCGATGAGCTATCAGGGCAAGAGCGGGAAACAGTACGTGGCAGTTGTCGCCGCCAACACATTGATGGTGTACTCGCTATAGCTGTGAAGGTCCGGCTGAAACCGGACGCTCCATGCGAGCAGTCGTAGTGTCCGCCGTGAGGCGGACTGTGAGTAGCGGTGGGTTTTGAAACCCCGCCGTCGATGAGACATGAAGAGAACGTTGATGGTGGTCGCCGCGATCGCGGTCCTGTCGGCCGCGCTGCTGTCGGCGCAGAGCCCGGCGCCGATCGTGAAGCGCGATCCTGCTTACACGGTACCGCGAACGCCGTGGGGCGATCCGGATCTGCAAGGGATCTGGCCCAGCACCGAGATGGTGGGCACGCCGATGCAGCGCGACGCCAAGTTCGGGACGCGCAATGTGCTGACCGAGGCGGAATACAAGAAGGTACGAGAGCGGTTTGCACGTCAGGCCGCACAGGACGAAGCCGATTTCGATCTCGACCATGCCGCCGCGACACCGGGGGGAGATGTTGGCGGTCCGGTGTCGCCGCCGCCTCACTGGCTGGAGCGAGGCAAGCCACAGTATCAAGCGTCGCTGATCGTGGATCCGCCGGACGGCCGCATGCCGCCGCTGACGCCGCAGGCACAGCAGCGGCAGGCCGCCGCGCGCGAGGCACGCGAGGGCCGCGGGCCGGCAGACTCGTATACGGACCGCAGCCTGTATGACCGCTGCATCACGCGCGGAATCGCCGGCTCGATCCTTCCCGTCATTTACAACAACGGTAACGAAATCGTGCAGGCGCCCGGCTATGTGGCGATCCGCAACGAAATGATTCATGAGGCGCGCATCGTGATGCTCGACGGGCGTCCGCATCCGAGCCCGCACATCAAGATGTGGATGGGTGACTCGCGCGGTTACTGGGACGGCGACACGCTCGTCGTCGAGACGAAGAATATCGGCAGCTTCGCGCCCGGCATCGGCATCAACGGCGGGGGAACGCGTCATAGCAGCGACATCACGATTACCGAAAGATTCACGCGCGTGAGCGCCGACGTGATGCTCTACGAGATGCGTGTGCAGGATCCCAAGACCTGGACCAAGGCATGGACGATCTCGTATCCGCTGAAGCGGGATGACAACTACGGGTTCTACGAGTATGCCTGCCACGAGGGCAATTATTCGCTGTCCAATATCCTGAGTGGCGCACGCGCCGACGAGACAGCTGCCGCCGACGCGGCGAACAAGTAGCACGGTCGCCAAGGTCCTCCAGGACGTTCGCACCTTTGCGCCTTCGCAGTGGACCCGCGCAGCGCGCACCGTCGCGCCTTCGCACCGCAGGTGTGTGTGCACCGGCGCGCGCTCTCTTCAAGGCCCGGCCGCTACGCTACGTGAGCTCCCCGAACCAGCCGCGCCGGGCCATCCACTTCATCACTTCCAACACAGGCACGATCGAGAAGGCGAGAACCGTGGTGAGCGCCCAATCGTTCGCCGACAGGCTGAATGTGCCGAACGCCGCCTGAAAGAATGGCACGTACAAGATCACCAGCAACAGCACCATTTCCCAGAGAATGGCCAGGTTGAGCCAGCGGTTCGCAAACGGCCTTCGCCGGATCGAGTGGCGATCCGATCGGCAGTTGTACGCGTTGAAGAATTGAATCAGCACCAGCGACACGAACGTCATCGCCATCACTTCGGTGAGCGGACGCCCCGAGCGCAGGAGCCCTGTGAAAAGGGCGGCGTTCACCATCGCGGACCACAGACCGCCCGCGAGCAGCATCATGACGACGGGGCGCGTGAAGATGCCGGCGCGCGCGTCTCTCGGGCGCCGTTGCATCAAGTCCTGTTCCGGCGGATCGACGGCCAGCGCCAGGGCTGGCAGGCCATCGGTCGCGAGGTTGACGTAGAGGATCTGTACCGCGGTCAGCGGCATCGGAAGGCCGGCGATCACACCGCCGGCCAGCAGCACGATTTCGCCGACGTTACACGACAGCAAGTAGGTCAGGTACTTCTTGATGTTTCCGAAAACGATGCGCCCTTCTTCGACGGCGGCGACAATGGTGGCGAAATTGTCGTCGAGGAGCGTCATGCCGGCTGCTTCCTTGCTGACGTCCGTTCCAGTGATGCCCATGGCGATGCCCACGTCGGCCTTCTTCAGCGCCGGCGCGTCGTTGATGCCATCGCCAGTCATGGCCACGACATCACCGCGCTTCTGCCAGGCATCGACGACCCGGAGCTTGTGCGCTGGTGAGACACGTGCGTAGACGCCGATGTCCGAGACGCCGCGTTGCAGTTCCGCATCGCTCATCGCGTCCAGGTCACGTCCGGTCACGACGCGATGATCGTCCAGCACGCCGATCTCTCTTGCGATCGCGCCTGCCGTCAACGGGTGATCGCCGGTGATCATCACGGCGCGGATACCCGCGCTCGAACACACGTCAACGGCGGCTTTTGCTTCGAGCCGCGGCGGATCCATCATGCCAACGAGCCCAAGGAGCGTCATTTCGCGCTCCGCGTCCTCGATCGATGCGCCGGGTTTGCTGGCGATGGCGAGCACGCGAAGCCCTTCACTGGCCATACGCCGTTCGACCGCGAGCACCCGCGCACGGCGCTCCTCGGTCAAAGGGATCTCACGGTCGGCGCTGAGCTGTCCAGTGCAGCTCGCCAGCACGTCTTCGGCAGCGCCCTTCGAATACGCCATCGATCCGCCCGGCGTGGAGTGAAGGGTCGTCATGCGCCGGCGCTCGGAGGTGAACGGAATCTCGGCGACGCGTGGTTCCAGCGAGTTCAGATCCGCGGGTCTAAGTCCAATCTTGGTCGCGGCCACGACAAGCGCACCTTCGGTCGGATCGCCCTCCACCTGGTGGCGCCCGTCGTGTGAGACGAGCCGCGCGTCCGATGCCAGCATCGCCGCGCTCAGCATCGCGCGAACAGCTGGCGGCGGCTCGATTGTCTGGCCCGCTTCCATCACAGCGCCGGCCGGGTCGTATCCCGAACCTGAAACGTCGAGGACACGGTCGTCGGCGAACACCTGCCGGACGGTCATCTCGTTCTTCGTCAGGGTCCCGGTCTTGTCCGAGCAGATGACCGACGTGCTTCCCAAGGTCTCGACGATGGGCAGGCGGCGCACCAGCGCGTTGCGCTTCACCATCCGGCGCACCCCAATCGCCAGCGAGATCGTGACGACGGCGGGCAGCGCCTCGGGAACGACGGCGACGGCGAGCGCGATGCCGAACATGAACATCTGCAGCGCCGGAAGGCCGCGGAACAGACCGATGATGACGACGAGCGCGACAACCGCCAGCGCGGCCTTGGCCAGCGTCGTTCCCAGACGATCCAGGTTTTCCTGCAGGGGAGTTCGACCGGCATCGACGGTCTCCACCATCTGCGCGATTCGGCCGAACTCGGTCGTCATCCCCGTCGCGACGATCACGGCCTGCCCGCGCCCAGAGGCGACGAGCGTCCCCGCATAGGCCATGTTTGTGCGGTCGCCCAGCGGCAAGCTCCCGTCATCGAGCTCGGCGTTCGTCTTCTGAACGGCGGTGGACTCTCCAGTCAGGGCGGACTCGTCGACGGCGAGATTGACCGCTTCGGTGATCCGGGTATCGGCCGGCACCCGGTCGCCGGCGCGCAACAGCACGACATCCCCGGGGACGAGGTCTCTCGCCGGGACGATGGTTTCCTCACCATCGCGAAAGGCGTGCGCGGACGGTGCCGCCATCTGCCGCAACGCCTCCAATGCGCGTCCCGCCCGATACTCCTGGATGAATCCGAGCAACACGGCGAACAGGACGATGACTGTGATGACGATCGCCTCGAGGGTATGCCCGAGGAATCCAGAGATGATCGTGGCACTGAGGAGAATGAGGATCAGCGCATTCTGAAATTGCTCGAACAATGTCCGCCAGCCGGACTGGCGGTTCAGCGCCTGCAATTCGTTCGGGCCATGGATGAGGAGCCGGCGCACGGCCTCGACACGCTCGAGTCCCGTCAGCGTTGTTGCGAGCTGCTCGATCGCCACGGAGATCGGCAGCGTATGCCACGCGGCCGTGTGCTGAGAGCTTCGCTCGCTACTTCCTTCTGTGATCACACCGGCTCCACTGCCATTACGCACTGCGCGATTGTGGAGCGGCGAGTCTTTCGACTCGCCCTCTGGCGAACCCGTCGACGATAGTGAGCATCGCCTGCATTGACAAATAGATAGTTATGAACAACGACTTCGCTTTTTGTTATGTTGTGAACGGGTCGGCATGAATACGCTCAACTACCATCATCTGTTGTACTTCTGGACCGTCGTTCGCGAAGGCCGGATCTCGCGCGCGGCCGAGAAGCTGCGGGTGTCGCAGCCGACGATCAGCGCTCAACTCAAGTTGCTGGAGGATTCGCTCGGCGAGCGCCTGTTCCAGCGCCAGGGACGAACGCTCGTGCTGACCGACGTCGGCCGCGTGGTCGACCGCTACGCGTCGGAGATATTCACGGCCGGCAGCGAGTTGCTCGAGACGCTGAAGGGCCGACCCTCGGGCCGCGCCCCGAGGTTGGCCGTCGGCGTCGCCAACGCCGTGCCCAAGCTGGTCGTGTACCGCCTCCTGAGCCCTGCCATCAACAGCCCCGAGCCCGTGCAGATCAGTTGCCATGAGGACGACACCGATCAACTCCTGGCCCGGCTCGCGACGCACGCGCTCGACGTCGTCATCAGCGACACGCCCGCGCCCCCGCACGTGCGCGTCAAGGTTTTCAACCATCTGCTGGGTGAGTCGGGCACATCGTTCTTCGCCGGCCGGGCGCTGGCGGGCCGGTTGCGACGACGATTTCCCGCCTCGCTGAACGGGGCGCGCATGCTGCTGCCGACCATCAACACCTCGCTGCGACGCGGTCTCGAGCAGTGGTTCGAGGCCGAGGGGCTGCGCCCACAGGTCGCAGGGGAGTTCGAAGACCCGGCGTTGCTGACCACGTTCGGCGAGCGAATCCGAGTGGTGTTTCCGGCGCCCACCGCCATTGAGGCCGAGATCCTGCGAAGCCATCGGGTCGTTGTCGTCGGGCGCGCCCCAGTGCGAGAACGGTATTATGCGATCTCGGTCGAACGCCGGCTCAAGCATGCCGCAGTGGCTGCTATCACGAGCGCCGCGCGAACCGAGGTCTTTGCCGACACGAGAGCGTCCTCGCGTCGCGCCTCTGCCGTATCCGATTGACCTCGATTGCGTCACGCCACCCGTTTTGCCACAATCACGCCCGACTCAATCCTCACTCTGACGCGGGAGGCCGACATGCGCAGGCTGATTGTGGGCGCGCTGGTAAGCGCGATTGGCGTTGTCGCGGCGTTCTCCGTCCCGGCCGGCGCACAGGCTCCATCGCGAGCCGTTTCCACGGCCACATCACAGAAGCCGTACACAACTCCGAAGACGCCGTGGGGCGATCCAGATATCTCCGGCACCTGGTCCAGCGACGATCTTCGCAACGTCCCGGTCCAGCGTCCGGCCGAGTTCGGCAACCGCGGCGAGCTCACGGACGCCGAGTACGCGAAGCGGCTCGCTGCGAACGGGGAGGCGAGGAACCGCGAGCTGAACCGGGTCGGTGCATTTCGCAACGATGTTGGTACGCGCACATTCCGGCAGACATCGCTCGTCGTCGAGCCAGCCGATGGCAAACTGCCGATCACGGCCGAGGCGCAACAGGAAGTCGAGCGGCGACAGCAGCAGCGCAGCAACCCGCCCGCCTCGTGGACCGACCGCAGCTTGTATGACCGCTGCATCACACGCGGCGTGTTCGGGTCGGTGCTCCCGGTGATCTACGGCAACGGCAACTTCATTTTCCAGTCGCCGGGCGTGGTGTCGATCACCTACGAGATGGTGCATGACACGCGCATCATCCCGCTCGATGGACGTCCGCATATCAGCAACGGCATCAGGCAGTACATGGGCGACGCCCGTGGACATTTCGAGGGTGACACGCTTGTCGTCGAAACGACCAACTTCATGGGCAACACCACCGGCGTTGGCGGCAACGGCGGTGGGCCACCGACCAGCGATGTGCTTCACACCGTCGAGCGCTTCACCCGCGTGGCGCCGGACGTCCTGAATTACGAAGTATCGATTGCGGACCCGAAGACGTTCACCAAGCCGGTCAAGTTGTTTCTGCCGCTGACCACACAGCCTGGATATCAGGTGCTGCCGTATGAGTGTCACGAAGGCAATCACGCCATGCAGAACATCCTGAGCGCGGCACGTGCCGAGGATCGGGCGGTTGCCGAGGCCGTGAAGAAAGGACTGCCTCCACCCAAGTCAACCTGGCTTGGCGGCGTCAACCCGGCGGCCCCCGATCAATAGTCTCGCAGCCGCAGGCCGGGTACAGTTCTGTGGACCCGGCCTCGATCCGCAGCAGGAGAGAAGTCATGACGAACCGGATTCATGTCGGCTTGCTGGTGGCCGCGCTCATGCTGGTGTTCTCGAACGCGCTCCTGGCGCAAGCACCACGCCACGGCCCTGACGCTGCCAGTGGATCGTCGTGGACACATCCAAGGACACCGTGGGGCGATCCGGACATCCAGGGGATCTGGCCGAGCGCCAACATCGCAGGGACCCCGTTCGAACGTGCCGCCGATCTTGGCGACCGCGCGACGCTGACCGATGACGAATTCCAGAAGCGACAGCAGGAGTTTGCCGCCGAGGAGGCGCGGGTGCGCGGGTCGATCGTCGCCGGCTCAAAGGTCGCGTCACCCGATGACGGTGAGACTGGTGGCGGACCGGCGCATTGGGGTGAACGCTGGCTTCGCACTCCAAATCGGCGCACGTCGCTCATCGTGAAACCGAGCAATGGGCGCTTTCCACCGACGACACCTGAATACAAAGTGCGCGCGGCGAATTCCTGGCACGACAGCTTCGGAAATGGGCCCTGGAACAAGCCGGACGATCTTGGCCCCTACGATCGTTGCATTTCCAGGGGCGTGCTCGGCTCGATGTTCCCTTCGGCGTACAACAACGGGAATGAGATCGTTCAGGCACCCGGGATCGTCGCCATCCGCAACGAAATGGTGCACGAGGCACGCATCATCCCGCTCGACGGTCGCGCACGTCCCTCGCCGGTGATCCGCAGCTTCATGGGCGAACCGCGCGGTCACTGGGAAGGAAATACGCTGGTGGTGGAATCGACCCACTTCAACGGTCGCTTCGGCGCGCGCGGCAACGGCAACAATATTCCTCTCAGTGCCGAGCTGCACGTCGTCGAGCGCTTCACGCGGACTGATGCCGAGACGCTCGAGTACGAAGTCACGGTGACCGATCAGAGGACGTGGACGTCGCCCTGGACCGTTGCGTATCCGATGAAGCTGGACAACGACTATCAGATGTTCGAGTACGCCTGCCACGAAGGCAACTATGGGCTACCCAACATCCTGAGCGCAGCAAGAGCGGCCGAGAAAAAGTAGTCCGAACGCGAGGAGTTGGCGATGACAGCGCGGATACTCGGTTCGTTCGTCGCGCTTGCGGCCGTCGCCGCCTGCGGCGCGCTCGCCGCCGTACCCATCTCGGGCCAGGGGAGTGCAGCACCGCCGCCACTGGTCGTCACCGCCTTCGGCGGGGCACCGGGGCCGTCATACAAGATGCCGCGGACCCCTTGGGGAGATCCCGATCTTCAGGGCGTGTGGTCGAGCGACGACATGAGCAACATCCCGATCTCGCGGCCCGCGCAGTTTGGCGACCGCTTGTATCTGAACGACCAGGAGTTCGCTCAGCGGAAGAGCCAGGTGGACCGCGGCGTCGAGCAGTCCGAGAACGACGCGGACAGCACCTTCCGTTTTGATTTTGCGAGACGCGCCTTCAGGCAGACGTCACAGATCGTCGATCCGCCGAACGGCGTGATGCCGGCCGTTACTCCTCGTGCGCAGGCGCGGCAGATGCCGCGCGGCACATTCGGTCCCGGTCCGCTCGACTGGGTAACCGACTTCTCGCTGTATGAGCGATGCATCACGCGCGGCATTTTCGGATCCGCCCTTCGCGTGATCTACGGCAACGGCAATCGCATCGTCCAATCACCCGGTGCCGTGGCGATGTCGTACGAGATGCTTCCGGACACGCGCATCTTCTACACCGACGGGCGTCCGCACATCGGCAGCGGCATCAAGGAGTATCTCGGCGACGCGCGCGCGCATTGGGATGGCGACGATCTCGTCGTCGAAACGACGAACCTGACCGACCAGACCGCCTTCGGTGTCAATGGGAACGGGCCGCGACACAGCACGCAGATGAGAGTGACCGAACGGTTCCGCCGTGTGGCCGACGACATTCTTCAGTACCAGATCACCCTCGACGATCCGCTTACATACGAGCGGCCCTTCACAGTGTCGATGCCCCTGACGCCGCTCGAAGGCGGCAAGCTCCTCCCGTATGACTGCCATCCTGGCAATTACGCGCTGCTGCAGTCGCTCGGAGCGGAGCGGCTCGAGGATCGCCGTCTCGTGGAGGATCGCGCACGCGGCATCATCAGGCCGCGGCGTGGTGTGCAGGAAGGCGCCGGCGTTGGCGCAGCGTTGCCCGGCGCCGCTCGCGGCGGCGGTGGCGGTCGCGGTGCAGGCCCCAATTAAGCCATTGATGATTTGTGATCGAACGCGCGACCTTTAGACCAGAACCAATCGCAGATCAACAATCACCAACGAATCGACAATCAAAGATCAAGAATGACCAATGCTCTGTTTGAGCTGGGCCCACGCGAGCCGGGCCTCTTCGACGGAGCCCTCATCTTCGATCGTGGTGATGTCACCGGGGTCGCGGTCGAGCACGACGGCCCTGAGCACGCGGCGCATGATCTTGCCGCTGCGCGTTTTCGGCAGCAATCCCACGAAGTTAATCTCGCCGACGACGGCGATGGCGCCGAGCTCGCGGCGTACGGTATCGAGCAGCGCCTTCCGGAGATCGGTCGACGGGCGATGGCCGTGCTTCAACAGGACGAATGCGCTGATCACTTCACCTCGAGTGTCGTCCGGCCGTCCGACGACGCCGCATTCGGCGACGGAAGGATGCGTCAGGAACGCGCTCTCGACTTCGATCGTCCCGAGGCGATGCGCGGCAATCTTGATCACTTCATCGGCGCGCCCCGCGAACCAGTAATAGCCGTCCTCGTCCACGTGAGCCGAATCGCCCGAGTAATAGACGTGCGGGATCTTCTGCCAGTAGTCGGTCCCATACCGCTCCGTCTCGCCCCACAGTCGTGGTGTCATGCCGGGAAACGGCCGTTTCAGGACCATGATCCCTTTCTCGTTCGCTCGACACGGCGTCCCATCGAGATTGACAACCGCGGCGTCAATCCCGGGTAACGGGATTGTCGCGGAACCAGGTTTGATCGGCAGCAGTTCGATGCCGTACGGATTGCCAAACACCGGTCCGCCCGTTTCCGTTTGCCACATGTTGTCGATCACGGGCACTCGCCCTTTGAGCGCCGTGTTCTGGAGCCAGTCCCACGCGAGAGGATTCAGGACCTCTCCCGCGCAGACGACGCGTTCGAGCCGGCTGTGATCGATGTCGCTGAGCGTGCTCTCACCATAACGCCGAAGCAAACGGACGGCGGTGGGTGACGTGAACATGCCTGTGGCACCAAATTCCTCGACCGCTGCCCGCCAGTGCGTATCGGGTGCCGGATGGTCGAGTGCCCCTTCAAAGGCGACCGTCGTGCACCCAGCGAGCAGCGGCGCGTAAATCATGTAGCTGTGACCGACGATCCAGCCGATATCGGAGGTTGCCCACCACACGTCAGACGGCTTGAGCCCGAAGCACCACTGGCCCATGCTCGCGATGTGCACCTGATAGCCGCCATGCGTGTGCACAGCAAGCTTGGGTTTCGCCGTGGTGCCGGAGGTCGCCAGGATAAAGGCGGCCTCGTTTGCTTCCATGACCGCATGCTGTCCGGATTGACCCTCGCCACGCGTCAGGAATTCGTCCCAGGTCAAATCGCGAGAGGAGTTCAACGCGGCGCGGCGCGCTCCTCGTTCCAGGACGATGACGTGCTCCACCGACTCCCCGCAGCTGCTGACCGCATCGTCGACGATCGTCTTGAGGTCGACGTCCTTGCCCTTCCGATACGTCACGTCGGCGGCGAAGACCAGGCGGGAGCCACTCGCGCTGATGCGGCCGCCGAGGGCATTGGCGCCGAAGCCGGCGAAGACGACCGAGTGAATGGCTCCAATCCTGACCGTGGCGAGCATCAGCGCGATCGCTTCGGGTGAGGTCGGCATGTAAATCGTGAGGCGATCCCCCCTGGCGATGCCGAATGCACGCAGCGCGGCCGCGATGCGTTCCACGAGCGAGAGGAGTTGCGCGTAACTGAAGATCCGGCGTTCACCACGCTCGTTCATATAGATGAGCGCGGGATGGTCGCCTCGCCCGCTGGCAACGTGCCGGTCGAGCGCGTTACAGGCGAGATTCGTCTGCGCGCCGATGAACCAGCGAAATGTCGGATAGGACCACTCGAAGACTCGATCCCACGCTCGAAACCACGGCAGGTGACTGGCGGCTTCGGCCCAGAAGGCCTCTGGATCGCCGCGACCGCGGTCGAGCCACTGCTGAACGACGGGGGTCACCAGGGTCACACGCGTCTCCCTCGATACGGCACGAATGATACCGCGGTCGAGACATGCGTGAAGTAGACTCTGGCGTTCCGCCTCATCGCCGCGACTGTCAAACGAATGTCTACTTTCAAAGCCTTTCGCATCTTCGACGACGAGGGAAAGATTCACGGCTCGATCGTGAATGCGACCCTCGACGAATTGACACCCGGCGATATCGTCATCGAAGCGCGCTACTCGAGCGTGAACTATAAGGACGCGCTCGCCGGCATGGGGGCCGGGAAGATTCTTCGCCGCTTGCCGTTGATCGGCGGTATCGACGTCGCTGGCATCGTCGCGTCGAGCAGTGATTCGCGCGTTCGGGAAGGCGACGAGGTTCTCGTCACGGGCTACGACCTCGGGGTGTCACAAGACGGTGGATACGCAGGGTATGTTCGTGTGCCGGCAGACTGGGTTGTTCCGGTGCCGAGTGGTTTGACCCTTTTCGAGGTGATGGCGCTCGGCACCGCGGGATTCACCGCTGGACTGTCCGTACTGCGCCTCGAACAGAATGGCTTGCGCCCGTCCAGCGGCAAAGTCGTCGTCACCGGATCGACCGGAGGAGTCGGCAGCATCGCGATCGCGGCGCTGTCCCGGCTTGGATATGACGTCACGGCCATCACGGGCAAGGACGATGCGCGGGAGTACCTGCGGCAGTTAGGCGCGCGAGACGTGTTGTCGCGCGCGACGCTCGAATTGGGAACGCGGCCACTCGAAAAAGCGCGGTGGGCAGCGGCCGTCGACGCCGTTGGTGGTGACATGCTCGCGTGGCTGACCCGGACCACCGACCACTGGGGCGGCATCGCGAGCACCGGGCTCACCGGCGGTGTGGAGCTGCACACGACTGTCATGCCGTTCATCCTTCGAGGTATTTCGCTGATTGGAATCGATTCAGTGGGTTGTCCGATGGAGATCAGGACCGAGGTCTGGCGGCGCCTTGCGACCGACATGAAGCCAGAGACGCTTCAAACGGTCGCCCGGGAGATCCCGCTCGATGGTCTTCACGACGCCTTCGCGACGCTGCTGGCTGGCAAGGCCCGTGGCCGGTTCGTCGTCAACCTGAGATCGTGAAATCGAATTGCTAGTCCCGGATTCCGAGTTCGGCGAGCACGTCGTTGATCTCCGTTTCATGCGTCTTCACAAACTCCACGTTGTTGGCCGGCGCTCCCTCGGGCACTCGCTGCAACACGCCCGCCTTTATGAACCCGTGCGCCAGGTGTGCGGCCACGAGCGCGATCGCGAACTTGGAGTACTCACGAGCCGTGAGCTTGGCTGATTCGAGCGCGGCGGCGAGCCCGGTGTGGTTCTCGAGCCGGGCCGTAAGAGCGGTGGCCATCGCGACAACGTCACCATCCAGGGCAATGTCCTTCGTGAAGAGCGGCGCGAAGTTGAAGGCGACGTCGCTGCGCGTGACCTCAGCGATGCGACCGCTCGCCTGCACGAACTGCTCGAAAACCGGAGCGGTGAGTCGATAATCGGCGAGATCGTAGACGTCGATCGGCGCCTGCGCGTCGGCTGTACTCGCCAGCCCTATCGTGGTGGCGAGGACCATGACGGCGATTCCACAGCGACCCCCGCGAGGCATTGCATTCATTCTTACATCCTCCAAGGTTCCAGACCTTCGGACCGCGGCACCTTCGCACCCACGCACCGTGCACCTTTACGCTATTCTGACTTGCAGGTCATGAGCGCCAAGGACGGACGAGCCCGAACGTCACGCCAGCGCCATTTGCGCTTCCTGGAAGACTACAAGCAGGCGGGTCTCGACGATCAGGTTGACAGTCAGACACGGCTGACACCGTCCGACGCGTCGCAGCAGAGCATCGAGGCCGCCCGCTCGTGGAAGCCCGCGGCCTGGCTCGGCGGGCAGCGGCGTCAGTACCTGCGAGAGTATCTACGCTGGCTGTGGCCGCATCGCATCGGCGTGGCGATCGTGTTTGCCCTGGCGCTCGCCGGCGCCGGTCTGCAGATGGTCGAACCGCTCTTCATGCGTTTCATCATCGACCGCGTCCTCCTGAACATGGACCTGAACACAGCCGACCGCATCCGGCGGCTGCACCTGGCGGGCTCGCTGTTCGTCGTTGTCGTGGTCCTCACGCAGCTCGTGAGCGTGATGAAGGACTATCGGCAGCGCCTGCTGAACACGCGCGTCATGCTGACGCTGCGACGGTCGCTGTTCGATCGCCTCCTTCACCTCCCGTTGCCGTACTTGTGGGACATGAAGACCGGCGGCATCTTGTCGCGCATCACCGGCGACGTCGATACGACGACGGGGCTGCTGCAGCTGGCCGTGGTGTCGCCATCGATTTCGGTGGTGCGGCTGATTATCGCTGTCATCGTGCTGATGACGCTGAACTGGCGGCTTGCGTTGACGGCGCTCGCCATCATTCCGGGCATCGTGCTCGTGAGTTTCGCCTCGGCTCGACGCGTCCGGCCGATTTATCGCTCCCTGCGCAAAGACGCCGAGGAGATCGACGGCCGTGTCGGCGAGACGTTCTCGGGCATTCGGGTCGTACGAGCCTTCGGGCGCGAGAAGCGCGAGCTGATCGAATACATGCACGGGCGGCACACCGTCCTGCGAAAGGAAATGTTCGCCTCGCGCCGCGAGATGGCGATCTGGATGTCGTGGGGGCTGCTGCTTGGCGCCATAAACGTGGTGATCGTCTGGTACGGTGGATACCTCAACGCCGTCGGGCGAGCCTCGATCGGCGACATCATGGCTTTTCAGTGGTACACGTTCCTCCTGCTGAACCCGGTGTGGAACATCGTCAACTCGTTCTCGGAGTTGCAGCGCTCGTTGGCCGCGATGGAGCGCGTCTTTCAAGTGCTCGCGATGGACCGGGACAAGCCCGATCGGCCGGACGCGCGCGATGCGCCGTCAGAGGTCCGCGAAATTCGATTCGAGGATGTGGAGTTCCAATACCAGGAAGGACGGCCAGTCGTTCGCGATTTCAGCGTCGTCGTTCCGGGTGGATCGGTCGTTGCGCTCGTGGGGCGGAGTGGCGCGGGAAAGACGACGGTCACAGATCTGGTGGCCCGTTTCCACGATCCGACCCGGGGCCGCATCGTCCTGAACGGAACCGACATCCGGGATTTCCGTTTGCGCACGTATCGAGGGTTGCTGGCCATCGTTCAGCAGGACGTTTTCCTGTTCGACGGGTCGGTGCGCGACAACATCGCGTATGGCCGCCGCGACGCCACCGATGCCGCGATCGAGGATGCGGCCAGGCGCGCCAACGCGCACGAGTTCATTGTGCGGCTGCCGGATCAATACAACACGTTCGTCGGTGAGCGCGGTGTGAAGCTGTCGGGAGGACAGCAACAACGTCTCGCCATCGCTCGAGCGATTCTGGCCTCGCCGCAGATACTGATCCTCGACGAGGCGACCAGCAACCTCGACACCGAGAGCGAGCAACTCATTCAGGCATCGATGGCCACGCTGCTGGCCGACCGGACGACGTTCGTGATCGCGCACCGGTTGTCGACCATCCGACGCGCGGACCTTATCCTGCTGATGGAGGAGGGGCGCATCGTCGAGCGCGGTACGCACAAAGACCTGATGAGCGCACGAGGCACGTATTACGACATGGTCCGCCGGCAAATGGAGTCGCACGGCGAGCAGCCGAGTGTCGATTTCGAGCCCGTCCAAACGACGATATAGCAGACCGATGATTTTGTTCGCGCCAGAGCGTCTAAGAAGACACCCGGTGTAATTTCCCCGTCCAATCGAACGGAAGTCACACCGGTGTCTTAAGAGGAGATCACGCATGAGTGGAGTGAGAGTGCTGGTCGGGACGCGCAAAGGCGCGTTCACGCTGGAATCAGACGGGAAACGCGAGAGGTGGCAGGTGAACGGCCCGCACTTTGGCGGGTGGGAGATCTATCACCTGAAAGGGTCGCCCGCCGATCCGAATCGGCTATATGCGTCCCAGAGCAGCGGCTGGTTCGGACAGCTCATTCAGCGTTCGAATGACGGGGGCAAGACCTGGGAACCGGTCGGAAACAAGTTCACGTATGACGGAGTGCCGGGCACTCATCAGTGGTACGACGGGACACCGCATCCATGGGAATTCAAGCGCGTCTGGCATCTCGAGCCGTCACTGACGAATCCCGATCATGTGTATGCCGGGGTCGAGGATGCGGCGATGTTCCAGACGATCGACGGCGGGCAGAACTGGGCAGAGCTTCCAGCGTTGCGCGGCCACGGCTCGGGCGCGACGTGGTCGCCTGGTGCCGGCGGATTGGGGTTGCATACGATCCTGCTCGATCCATCCAATGCGCAACGAATGTTCATCGCGATTTCGGCGGCCGGCGCGTTCCGCACCGACGATGGAGGCGACAGCTGGAAGCCGATCAATCAGGGGCTCCACTCGCAATACATCCCAGACCCGAAGGCGGAGGTCGGTCACTGCGTTCACCGGATAGCGATGCACAAGTCGCGTCCTGAGACGTTGTACATGCAGAAGCATTGGGACGTGATGCGAACTGACAACGCTGGAGAATCGTGGCAGGAGGTGAGTGGCAATCTGCCGACTGACTTCGGATTCGTCATCGACGTGCACGCGCACGAGCCGGAAACGATTTTCGTCGTTCCGATTAAGAGCGACTCGGAACATTTCCCACCCGACGGCAAGCTGCGCGTCTACAGGAGCCGTTCAGGAGGAAACGAGTGGGAGGCGCTCACGAACGGGCTGCCACAACAGGATTGCTACGTGAACGTATTGCGCGACGCGATGGCCATCGACTCGATGGACTCGTGCGGCGTGTATTTCGGCACGACCGGTGGGCAGGTGTACGCATCAACAGACGGCGGTGACCACTGGTCCGCGATCGTGCGCGATCTTCCGGCCGTGTTGTCGGTCGAGGTCCAGACCCTCCGATGATTCGCGTCACGCTTCCGTGGCACCTCAGGAACCTGGCCCGCGTGGACAGCGAGGTCATGCTCGCTGTTGCGGGTCAGGTGACGCAGCGCAGTGTCCTCGACGCGCTCGAAGAGGCCTATCCAGTACTACGCGGAACGATTCGAGATCACGACACGGCAAAGCGCCGCCCCTTCCTGCGCTTCTTCGCGTGCGAAGAGGATCTGTCTCACGAGTCACCAGATGCCCCTCTGCCCGAGGCGGTTGTGAACGGCAAAGAGCCCTTTATGGTTGTGGGCGCCATCGCGGGTGGCTAGCTGAATCCGAATCGAGCCCCGAGCCCCGAGTCCCGAGCCCCGAGTCCCGATAGAATTAGTTCTGGATGCTTGAACCCTCGATCGTCGGCAGCCTGCCGAAACCGTCGTGGCTGGCTGCGCCCAACATGCTGCGGGCGCCGTGGCGCCTAGCCGGACCGGAGCTTCTCGAGGCCCAGGATGACGCGGTGCGCCTGGCACTGGTCGAGCAGGAAGAGGCCGGGCTGACGATCGTGACAGACGGCGAGGTGCGCCGCCGGCACTATATCTGGGGATTTCTGGACGGGCTGACCGGCATCGACACCGAGAATCTCGGCAAAGCGCGCTCGCGCGGCGGCCGGTATGCGGAAACAACCGAGGTGGCGCGGATCGTGGGGCCGGTGCAGCGCAAAGCGCCAGTGCTCCTTCACGCATGTCAGTTCGCACGCAGCGCTACGGGGCAACGTCTGAAAGTGACCATGCCCGGACCGATGACCATCGCCGACAGCGTGGCGGATGAGTACTACGGCACCGACCGCAAAACGCTGGCGATGAAATTCGCGGCCATTCTGAATGCCGAGGCGCGTGAGCTTTCGGCAGCCGGGGCTGACGTGATCCAGTTCGACGAGCCGTGCTTCAACATTTTTCTCGAAGACGTGGAAGCCTGGGGGATCGAGGCGCTCGAAGCATGCATGGCTGGCGTCTCCGCCACGCGCGCCGTCCACATCTGTTATGGATACGGCACTCCGACCGTATTAGCGTGGAAGACGAAGAACACGGACTGGGGGCATTACGGCGTCACGTTTCCGCTGTTAGGCAAGAGCAGCGTGAATCAAGTGTCGGTCGAATGCGCGGCGTCCGGCGTCGATTTGGCGGTCTTGCGCGAACTGAATGGCAAGGACATCATGTTCGGCGCGATCGACGTTGGAACCGAAGAGGTGGAGACAGCAGACGTCGTGGCGGATCGATTGCGACGGGCGCTCGAACACGTTCCGGCAGAGCGACTGTTTCCCTGTACCGATTGTGGGTTGGTGCCGCGCAGCCGGGACGCCTCTCGGGGTAAAATGCGCGCGCTGGCGGCGGGTGCTGCGATCGTTCGAGCCGAGTTGATATCGACCGGGCAACGTGAGCTCGCAGTTCCTTGACAGAACATCTTTGACTTTGGTAAAGCTCCGTCACCGTTAGACACGATTCTGGCATTTATCAAGCGAATACCCGCGTTGACGACTTTCCGGTCGTCCCGTGAGGAGAGGAGACCTGGCAGATGCGATACCGGTTCACAGGCGCAGTGGTGGCGATGACATTAGCGGCGGCAGTTTCGCTGACCGTGGCACCGACCGCACAACAGGGCCGTGGAAATGCGCCGGCGGCGCCGGCCGCGGGTCAGGGTCGCGGAGCAGCCGCGCGTCCCGCACAGATCGCCGGTCATCCGAACTTCAACGGTGTCTGGCAGGCGATCAGCTCGGCTCACTGGAACCTCGAGGATCATTCGGCCTCGGCCACGCCGTTCTGGCAGCTGGGTGCGATGTTCGCGATTCCGGCGGGTCAGAGCGTGGTCGTCGGCGGGACGATACCGTATCTCCCTGCCGGTCTGAAGAAGCGGGAAGAGAACATGAAGGGCTGGCCGAAGTCCGATCCCGAGGCCAAGTGCTACATGGCGGGGATCCCGCGATCAACCTACATGCCTTACCCCTTCCAGATCGTTCAGGGGCAGAAAGACATCCTGTTCGTCTACGAGTACGCCAGCTCGAACCGCATCGTCCACATGGACAAGCCTTCAGAGGCGCCGGTTGACAGCTGGATGGGGTGGTCGAACGGCAAGTGGGACGGCAACACGCTGGTGATCGAAGTCACCGGCAACAACGACCAGACCTGGTTCGACCGCGCCGGCAATCATCACTCTGACGCCTTGAAAGTGACCGAGCGATATACGCTGCAGGGTGATAACCATATCCAGTACGAAGCCACGATCGAGGACCCGAAGACGTTCCAGAAGCCGTGGCAGATCCGGATGCCGCTGTATCGCCGCATGGAGCCCAACGCGCAGTTGCTCGAATACAAGTGCGTGGAGTTCTCCGAAGAGCTGCTGTACGGCGACTTGAAGAAGAAATCCGAGTAGTTCCGAGCAATCAGCGGCTGAGTGATACACTGTTAGGGCTTTTTAATCCCAGGCTCGGGCACACGTCGAACTGACGTCCCGAATAGGTAGGAGATGAATTCGATGCGAACGAAACTCTTCAGCATTGCGGCCGCTGCTGCGTTTGTGGCGGTGTTTGCTGTCCAGGTCTCAGCACACCACTCCTTTGCGGCTGAATTCGACGCCAAGCGTCCGGTCAAGCTGCGGGGCACGGTCGTGAAAATGGAATGGATCAACCCTCATTCCTGGATTCACATCGACGTGAAGGATCCGGCGACTGGGAAGGTGGAACGGTGGATGGTCGAGGGTGGCGCGCCGAACGCGTTGCTTCGCCGTGGCTGGAACAAGAACTCACTGACCGAGGGCACTGAGATCCTCGTTGAGGGCTTCCAGGCCAAGGACGGCGCGAACCGGGCCAACGGGCGCGACATCACGTTCCCCGACGGCAAGAAGCTGTTCGTCGGTTCGTCCGGAACGGGCGCGCCCGACGAGAGACCCGAGAAGTAAGAGACTTTCGGTTTCAACAGAGCAACGCCAGGACCGGTTGCCGGTCTCGGCGTTGCTTTGCTGTTTGAGGGCATGGAAATCGCCGGGTCTTCGAGTATCCTCGGACCCTGATGTCTACCTCCGCCCTCGAAGCCGTCTCCGCCGCGCGATGGCGCATCGCGATCTCGCTCACCATCGCGATGATGGTGGTCTACTTCGGCTTTGTCCTTCTGGTTGCCTTTAACAAACCGCTTCTAGGTGTCATCGTCACGCGCGGGCTGAGTCTGGGCATGCTGCTCGGCGCGCTCGTGATCATCGTCGCATGGGTGCTGACGTGGGCGTACGTGCGCTGGGCGAACACGCACTACGACGCTTCGCTCCAGAATCTTCGGGAACGTCGATGACCTCGACGCTCGGGGAACCCAACGCGATCGCCATCACGTTCTTCCTGGTCTTCATCCTCCTGTCTCTCGGCATCACCGTATGGGCGTCGAGAAAGACGCGGACGGCTGAGCATTTCTACGCCGCCGGCAGGAGCGTCACGGCATTTCAAAATGGCCTGGCGCTCGCCGGCGACTACATGAGCGCCGCGAGCTTCCTGGGGATCGCCGGCCTCGTGGCCACGTCCGGGTTCGACGGCTTGATCTACTCAATCGGCTGGCTGGTCGGCTGGCCGATTGTGATGTTTCTGATTGCGGAGCCGCTGCGCAATCTGGGTCGCTACACGTTTGCGGATGTACTCGCTGCCCGATTGCGTCAGACGCCGATCCGCATTGCGGCATCGATCGGAGCGCTGGCCGTGATCGCGTTCTACCTGATCGCGCAAATGGTCGGTGCCGGCAACCTGATTCGGCTGCTGTTTGGTCTCCCTTACGAAGGAGCGGTTGTCATCGTCGGCGGTGCCATGCTTGCCTACGTGTTGTTCGGCGGCATGCTCGCGACGACGTGGGTGCAGATAGTCAAGGCGGTGATGCTGCTGGGCGGGGCAACGCTGCTGGCGCTTCTCGTTCTCGCCCGCTTTGGTTTCAACCCTCTCGCGCTGTTCGCGCGGGCGTCGGACATGTACGGTGCGGGCGTGCTCAGCCCCGGCCGCCTCGTGACCGATCCCATCGACGCGGTGTCTCTCGGGCTGGCGCTGATGCTCGGCACGGCCGGATTGCCGCACATCCTGATGCGGTTCTACACCGTTCCTGACGCCCGCACGGCCCGCACCTCAGTTGGATACGCGACGGCCTTCATCGGCTTCTTCTATTTGCTGACGTTCGTCCTCGGCTTCGGAGCGATGGTGATCATCGGACGCGATGCGATCACCGGCATCGACGCCGGAGGCAACATGGCCGCGCCACTGCTCGCCGAGGGCGTTGGCGGCACCCCGTTTCTGGGCTTCATCTCGGCTGTCGCGTTTGCGACGATTCTCGCGGTCGTTGCCGGCCTGACGTTGTCGGGCGCGGCGACGCTTTCACACGATCTGTGGGTGAACGTGGTGCGCGGTGCGAAAGCCGACCAGCGGGAGCAACTCGTGGTCGCACGCGGCGCGACAGTGCTGCTGGCGATCCTGTCAATCGTGCTCGGCATCGCGTTCAAGGGACAGAACGTCGCCTACATGGTGGGGCTGGCGTTTGCGATTGCTGCGAGCGCGAACTTCCCGGCCCTTGTGCTGTCGATTTTCTGGAAGCGGTTGACCACGGCCGGTGCGCAGAGCAGCATGATCATCGGGACGGTGGCGGCGTTGTCGTTGATCTACTTCTCACCGACGATTCAGATCGACATCCTCCACAACTCGAGCGCATGGTTTCCACTGCGCAACCCGGGCATCGTTTCGATCCCGCTTTCGTTCGTCGTTGCCATTGCGGTATCCCTGCTGCGCCCGGTGTCGTCTGAAGCGCAGCGCTTCACCGAGCTCGAGCGGCAGCTCCACCTGGGAATTGAAAGCGTCGACGAGCCTGCCGGGGCCGTACGTCGTGTCCCGCTTTAGCCAGACTTGCAGATCAGGCGTAGTGCCCGGCTTCAGCCGGACTGTGCGAACGTGTGAATAAGATCTCTCGAACGATTACCCTCCTGCTCGCCGGAACGCTCGTGGCCGGCGCCGCCATCTTCTTTGTTGTGCGAGGTCGCGGTCCGTCGCTCCCGGCTCCGGGGTCCGCGCCCTACGAGCAGATGACACGCGCGTTCTACTGGGGCCTGTCCGCCCTCGAAGTCGGTCTTCTCGACGATGCGCGGCAGCAGTTCACCAAGGCCACGACGATCGTGCCCGAGGAACCGGCAGCGTGGGCCAATCTCGGGTTGACGCAGTTACGCCTCGGGGAACTCGACGCCGCCGCTGCACCAGTCGAGCGGGCGTTGGCGCTGGCGCCGAACAACGGGGATCTGGTGTTGCTGGCCGCGCGGATGGAAGCGGCGCGTGGTCGATTGGACGAAGCCGTCACGCGGCTTCGGCACGCGGTCGAACTCGATCCCGGAGGCCTTCGAGCACGGTTCGCCCTGGCCGATGAACTGCAGCGCCTGAACACACCCGAGGCAGATGCCGAAGCGCTCCCGCTGCTCGACGACATCGTACGTCGGGCACCGAACAACCTTGCGGCCATCATCGAACGAGCCAGGATCGCCGCGCGGCGCCGAGACCAGGCACGCCTTCGTACCTCACTGGACGTGCTCGCTCCGCTGTCCGCGAGCTGGCCGCAGCAGGCGCGCGAGCAGTTCAAGGCATTCGAGAGTGCCGTTGAAGAGATGCGATTTGACGAGGCGGCGCGCGCGACGACATTTCTGCGTAACGTGCTGGCTCCCGTGCCGGCGTTTCGTGAAAGCCTGGCCGCCGTGCGGACGCCGACCGAGCTCATCGCGGAACCGTTCGGTCGTTTCATCGCGCTCGCGACGCCGCCCGCCCAGCCCTCGCCCGCGGACGCGTCGATTACGTTCGCCGCAGACGCCGCTGATGGCGACGCGGCGGCCGCGCTGTTCACGCTCTTTCCGACGATCGAGGACGCCCCTGTCCTGTTCGCGGCAGATGCGACACGTTTGAAGCGACTCGATGGCTCCGGCGCGACCTGGCCGTTCCCCGCCTCCGGTAAAACCACGGCGGGCAGGCCTGCATCAGGCAATGTTGCGGCGGACAAGTTAGAAGGGCCGTCGTCGAACGCCCTCGTGGCGCTCGACTGGAATCATGACTTCCGCACCGACATCGTCATGGGCGGCCATGGTGGGATACGTCTTCTACTGCAGGATGAAAAGGGCGGCTTTTCAGATGCGACGGGCAAGGCATCGTCCGGGGTGCCGATTACTGACGACGTCTTCGGTGTGTGGGCTGCTGACATCGAGATGGACGGTGACATCGATCTCGTCGTCGGCACCAGCGATGGACCGCCATTCGTCCTGAGAAACAATGGCGATGGCACATGGCGGCGGATCGATCCTTTCAACGGAGTCACAGCCGTGCGTGGGTTTGGATGGGCCGACCTCGATCAGGATGCCGATGCCGATGCCGTCTTTCTCGATCGAGTGGGTCAGCTGCACGTGTTCACGAACCGGCAGGCAGGCCAATTCGCCCGTGCTCCTGATGTGAAGGGCGTCGCCAATATCGTAGGTCTCACAGTCGCCGACTTCGATGCCGATGGCGTGATCGATCTGATCGCGTTCGAGTCGAGTGGAACGGTCCGCGCCATTACGTGGCGGAACTTGGAATGGCGGCAATCCGAGATCGCCAAGGGACTCGTGCGTGCCGGCGCGGACCCGGGCACCTATCAACTCGTCGCCGCCGATCTCGATAACAATGGCGCACTCGATCTGCTCGCTGCCGGAGAGGGCACGTCGCTGATCTGGCTTGCGGGCCAGGATCATCGCCTCGAGGCGCTGCCGATGGCGCCGACCGCGCAGGTATTCGCGGTGGCCGATCGAAACGGCGATGGTCGACTCGACCTCGCCGCTCTCGCGGAGGATCGGCCGGTATGGCTGATGGGTGGCGGCGGCAAGGCCGCCTATCACTGGAAAGTCATCCGGCCGCGCGGGCAAGCAAACGCCGGCGATCAGCGCATCAATTCGTTTGGTGTCGGAGGCGAGATCAGCGTGCGCTCGGGTCTCACCGTCCAGACCCAGGTGATGTCCGGGACTCCCATTCATTTCGGTCTCGGCACCAGGACCGGCATCGACGTTGCGCGCATCGTCTGGCCCAACGGCAACGCGCAGGCCGAATTCGGCACGGGTGTGGATGATGTGATCGTCGCCGAACAACGCCTCAAGGGTTCGTGTCCGTGGGTGTTCGCGTGGAATGGCACGCGAATCAGCTTCGTAACCGATTTTCTCTGGCGATCGCCGCTCGGGCTCAGGATCAACGCACAGGACACCGCGGGCGTGAGTCAGACAGAAGACTGGGTCAGGATTGCGGGCGATCAGCTTCGTCCACGCGACGGTATGTACGACGTTCGTATCACGGCGGAGCTCTGGGAGACGCATTTTTTCGATCAGGTGTCGCTTCTTCTCGTCGATCACCCTGCTGACACCGAGATGTTCGTCGACGAGCGATTCCAGCCGGCGCACCCGCCAGCCCTCGCTCCGCGAGCCATGCGGCGGCTGGGCGCGGTTGTGCGCGCGCGCGACGAGTCGGGCCTTGACGTGACGGAGGTCGTTGCGGCGCGCGATGGCAGGTATCTGTCCACGTTCGCAAAGGGACAGTACCAGGGAATCGCGCGCGAGCACTACGTCGAGTTCGAACTGGGCGATCAGGTGCGGACGGATGGCCTGACACTCATGGCGAGCGGATGGATTTATCCGACCGACAGCAGCATCAATGTCGCGATCGGCCAGGGTGGCGTCGTCAAACCGAGCGGCCTCGTGCTCGAGGCGCTGGATTCCCGCAACCGCTGGGTCATCGTGAATCCCGATCTCGGATTCCCAGCTGGCAAGAACAAAACGATGCTGATCGATCTCACGGGCGTCGGGGGAGCCAGGCGGCTCAGGCTGCGCACGAATCTCGAGATCTATTGGGACGCACTCACTCTCGCGCAGGAGGTCGGCGTCTCGCTTCGCACGCGCAGGCTCTCGCCGGCCGACGCCGAACTGCGCTATCGAGGCTTCTCCGAAACGACCTCACTCAGAAACGACGCGCCGGAGACGCCCGACTACGAGCGCAAGGCGGGAGTGACGCAGCGATGGCGCGACCTGGTCGGGTATCACACTCGGTTTGGTAATGTGAACGCACTATTGTCGGACGTCGACGACCGTTATGTGATCATGAACGCCGGCGACGAGATGCAGCTGCGCTTCCCCGAGCAGCCCGCCCCCGAGTCCGGCTGGCGCCGTGATTTCGTCCTGATTGGCGACGGATGGGAGAAGGACGGAGACTACAACACGGGCTTTTCTCAGACCGTGCTTCCGCTGCCGTCTCACGACCTCCCCGCTTATGGACACGCTGGCGCGACAGGTCATCTCGAGGATGATCCCGTCTATCAGCGTCACCGCGCAGACTGGGAGGAGTATCACACCCGGTGGGTGACGCCAAGCGACTTCATCAGGGGACTACGACGCTACTAGCCGTGGCCGCAAGACAACGCATCGCCTGGTTCGTCTGGACAATCCTTCTCGTCGCGTCGCTGGCTGCCGTCAGGGCGCTGAATCAACGAGCCGTCCTCTCGCGGCCCGACGATGAAGGCGGCTCCAGCATGCGGTTCGGATTCCATCTCGAGGAGTCTGCCCGCAAGCGAGGCGTCGACTTCGTGCACGAGGCGCCGACCTTCGACTCCCGGCTCGAACACATCATGCCGCAGGTCGCATCGACGGGCGCCGCGGTTGCAGTCGCCGACTTCGATCGCGATGGATGGCAGGACTTTTACGTCACTAATAGCGGCGAGGGAAGTCTCAACCGGCTGTATCACAACCAGGGTGATGGCACGTTCAGAGATGTCGCGATGTCTGTTGGCCTCGCCGACGTGAACCGCCGCGAGGCTGGCGTCTCGATGGGCGCGGTCTGGGGCGACTACGATAACGACGGGTGGGAAGATCTCCTCCTCTATCGCTATGGCAAGCCCGAGCTGTTTCACAACGACGGTGGACGTCGGTTCGTTCGCGCGGGCACGGGTCTTCCTCAATGGGTGAATGCCAACGCCGCAACCTGGCTGGATTATGACCGCGACGGACGGCTCGATCTATTCCTCGCCGGCTACTGGCCTGATGATGTCGATCTCTGGAAGCTCGAGACCACGAAGATCATGCCCGAGAGCTTCGAGTACGCGAACAATGGCGGGCGCAAGTACCTGCTGCACAATCGCGGGAACGGCATCTTCGAGGACGTGACGAGCGCGCTCGGCATCACGAGCCGTCGCTGGACGCTTGCAGTGACGGCCGCGGATCTGTTCGGTACGGGTTATCCCGATCTCTTCCTCTCGAACGACTACGGTGTATCCGAGCTGTTCGCCAATCGCGAGGGCAAGCGCTTCGAAGACGTTGCAGCAGAGACCGGCGTTGGCCGGGCGCCGAAAAGCGGGATGAACGCATCGCTGGGCGATGTGTTCAACGATGGCCGGCTCTCGATCTATAAGACGAACATTTCCGAGCCAGGCGTGCTGGTGCAGGGCAACGATCTCTGGGTGCCGAAGTCGGCAGGTCCCGGACGGTCGGAATTCCAGAACATGGCGACCACCATGGGCGTCGATCTCGGCGGATGGAGTTGGGGAGCGCAGTTCGGTGACCTCAACAACGATGGCATGCAGGATATCTATCTCGTCAACGGATACATCTCGGCGGGTGAGCGAAGCAGCTACTGGTACGACTTTGCCGTCATCGCCGTCGGGCATAGCTCGATCATCGCCGACGCCGCCAATTGGCCGGCGATGAAAGGCCGCAGTCTCTCGGGTTACCAGCGGAAGCGCGTGTGGATCAACGACGGGGCGGGGAGTTTTACCGACGTCGCGCAGGCGGTCGGTGCCACCGACGCGAACGATGGTCGCGCCGTCGCGCTCGCGGATTTGCGCAACACCGGCGCACTGGATGTCATCGTTGCCAACCAGCGCGGTCCGCTGTTGATTTACGAGAACCACGTCGCCCCGGGGCGTCACTGGATCCAGTTCGAGCTCGACGGTTCGGCCAGCAACCGCAGCGCGATCGGTGCTCGCGTGGAGGTGTACTGGAATGGGCACGTGCAGGCCCAGGAGGTAACGGCGGCCAGCGGATTCAGCGCCCAGAACCAACGCTGGCTCCACTACGGCCTTGGCGACGCCCGCACAATCGATCGCGTCGTCGTGCGGTGGCCGTCGGGGAAGCGGGAGACGATCGAGAACCCGCAGGTCGACATGCGGCATCACCTGACGGAGTCCGATGGCCGGTGAAGCCAGTGCTAGCGTTCGCGAAGGCTACGATGGACAGGCGTCGCCCGCCGAACAGGTGCCCGCGCGCCGACGTGTCTTGACGATCGACAATCGGTTTCTTCCGCCGATCCTGATCACGTTCATTCTGCTGGGTGCCAACCTGTCCTTCGG
>JBKPNV010000213.1:0-3067 GCA_046732795.1 Acidobacteriota bacterium | reverse complement strand
TCTCTCCAAGATCTAAAGTGCTGCCCCAATTTGTGTACGCTCGCGGACGAGTTCGTCCCACAAGCGGCCATCCCGGCCGGCCCGAGCCCGCCGATGGCGACGCCTTTCGCGCCAATTGAATAACCTGCCTGGCGTTCCCCTGGCACAGCCTTTGACAATCACCGCTTTGCCCGTGAGGAGACAATGACTGAGACATTCCGGCAGGATGTTGGTAACGCGTTTCGCGGTCTCGCCCGGTCGCGGGGCTTTGCCGTCGCTGCCGTCGTGATGCTGGCTCTCGGAATCGGAGCGAACACGGGGATCTTCAGCGTGCTGCGCGCCTCGTCCCTGCGCGGCTCGCCGCTGCCGGATCCCGACCGCCTCGCGTTCATCTGGACCACGCCGGCTGGCGATCGCCAGTCGATGGAGGGTGCCCGCATCGTCGAGTACTTCGCCTGGCGAGATCAGAATCGCGCGTTCGATGCCGTCGGGACGATGCTCGGCTGGCAGAGCACCGTGGATTCGGAGCGCAACGGGGAACCGGCGGAGAGGTTGTCGGGAGCGCGATTCAGCGCATCGCTGTTCCGCGCGCTCGCGGTCCAGCCGCAGATCGGCCGCTTTTTTTCTCCGGATGAAGACAAGGTGGGATTTGGCGACGGTGTAGTCGTCATCAGTGATCGGCTGTGGCGCACCCGGTTTTCAGCTGATCCCAACGTTCTGGGGCGGACGATGATGCTGGATGGCAGCCCGAGCGTCATCGTCGGCGTGATGCCGCCGGGCTTTGGCGTGTTCGATGCGAATTCTGATTTCTGGCTTCCAAGCTCGTTCAGTCCGTTTCAGGTGCAGGCGCGCGGCATCAATCGGGTCCTGACCATCGTCGGGCGCCTGAAGGCGGGCGTGTCCATACAGAGCGCGCAGTCCGATATCGAAGACGTCGCTGCCAGGCTTGCCGAAGAAGATCCCGGTCCGCAGAAAGGGCGGGGTATTCGAGTGCAGCCACTCGAAGAGGCATTGTATGGAAACCTGCGGCGCATTCTGACCGTGCTCCAGGGAGCCGTTGGGTTCGTGCTGCTCATCGCGTGCGCGAACGTGGCAGGACTGCTGCTCGTCCGCGCGACGACGCGACAGAAAGAAGTCGCGATCCGACTCGCACTTGGCGCGAGTACCTCGCGGATCGTGCGCCTCTTTCTGACCGAGAGCCTCGTGCTCTCGTCGGCGGGAGCCCTCGTCGGTGTAGCACTCGCGTGGATGGGCGTGCGCGCCATCGTCGCCGCGTCTCCGCAGTGGCTCTCGAGCGTGCAGCATATCGAGCTCGATGCCAGCGTGCTCGTGTTCACGGTGATGGTGTCTATCCTCACCGGTGTGTTGTTCGGATTGGTGCCGGTGTTGAACGTCTCTCCACCGTCTTTGGTCACGCCGCTGCGGGCGTCAGCACGTGCCGCAACCGGCGGCCGCGGACACCGGCAACTGCAGAGCGCGCTCGTTGTGGCGCAGGTGACGCTCACGCTGGTGCTGCTGGTCGGCGCTGGATTGCTGATCAAAAGCTTCTGGCAGCTTCAGCGCGTGAACCTCGGACTCGACTCGAACCGTGTCGTGTGGTTCCAGACGCGCGTGCCGGCGAACAAGGGCTTCCGGCAGGTCGGCAATCAGGGAGGAGCCATCCAGCTCGAGGTCAGTCCGGTTCCCTCGCAGATGTTCGATCGCGTTCGCGAGCGGCTGCAGGCGATTCCTGGTGTCGAGTCTGTGGCAGGAACGAACGCGCCTCTCGTGTCGGGCGCCGCGATGCAGGCACCATTTCAAATCGAGGGACGGCCCACGGAAGGCGGCGGTGCGGCACCGGACGCGGGGCTGGTGGCGCGGACGCTGGATCCGTTCGTGAACTACTCGCTCGTGACTGCCGATTTCTTCAAGACGATCCGGGTACCGGTGATACGCGGGCGTGAGTTCACGCCGCGCGACAACCGCGACGCGCCGCCGGTGGCCATCATCAACGAAGCCATGGCCCGGCGCTTCTGGCCGGGCGAGGACCCGATCGGGCAACGTGTCATCGTGACGATTGTGCCCGGGGAGCAGCCGCGCGAGATCGTCGGTATTGTCGGCGACACACCTGCCAGTCGATGGGATCGCTCGGTCGCACCGGGACTGTATGTGCCGCACATGCAGGAATCGTTGCGATCGCGTGTGCCGTACGGGCAGAGCCGCGTCAACATGACCTTCATGCTTCGAGTCAACCGGCCGCTGTCGGCGATCGTGCCCGAATTGAGACGAGCGGTGGCGGACGTGGATGCCAGCCTGCCGGTGACACAAGTCGAGATGATGGACACGTTTTTCGCCCGCCAAGTGGATGCCCCGAGAGATTCGATGGTGCTCATCGGAATCTTCGGCGGTGTGGCACTGCTGCTGGCGGTGTGCGGTATTTACGCCATGGTGGCGTACGGCGTGGTGCAGCGGACGCACGAGATTGGCATCCGTATGGCCCTCGGGGCGCAACGGACGACGGTGCTCGGCCTGGTCCTGCGTCAGAGTTCGATTTTGACCGTCGTCGGCCTGGCGATCGGCGTCGCTGTTGCCGCGACCGTGACGAAATACCTGAACAGCCTGTTGTTCGAGCTGACGCCTCTGGACGCGACGACATTTTTCGCGATGCCGCTGATCTTTGCGGCGATTGCCGCGGTCGCGTCATACGTGCCCGCGCGCCGCGCCACGAAGCTGGATCCGCAGGCGGTCTTGCGGTGTGATTGCTGAAAACGGGGGTCTCGCGCGCCTTTCAAACCACGTAGCGCGAGTCCTTGGGTCTTCGTTCTTCGTTCTAAGTCCGTTGTGTGGTCCAAGGTCCGCATGGTCCTCGCGTAGCAACGTGGACCACGGACGAGGACCCAAGAGACGGACCAGGCACTAAGGCCCAGGGACGAGGGACGCGGTTGCGCCCCTCATTCCACGCGCGGAAGGTGCAAATTTCCGCCTGTAGTAACGACTCCAGATGGCGATTGTCGGGACGCCAACGATGGTTGGCATGAGCCAAAGGAAGAGCGATGACGTTTCCATGCCAAGCCGGCCGGCGTTGACGACGAGGAATGCGGTTGTCGCG
>JBKPNV010000212.1:0-19734 GCA_046732795.1 Acidobacteriota bacterium | reverse complement strand
CAACGCCGTCAGGCGATCGTGGCACCACGGCGGGCACGGCGGACCGAGCCGGCACGGCGGACCGAGCCGGCACGGCGGACCGAGCCGGCGGCGCGCGGAGCGGTGATACGGTCGGACAGTTGGATCGCGACTCGACTTCGCGCAGCAACGGGACGACGCGCACGCGAGACTACGGCACCGTGCAGAGATCGGGCGGCAGCACCAGGAGCGGCAGCGGCGGAACGTATCGACCGCGCGGCGGAGGCGGCGGCGGACGGCGTCGATGACTTGGAAGGTCGTTTGTCCAACCGTTTCACTTCTGCGCGGCGACAGGCAGCTTTTCCGGCAGCCGATCCAACCCGACGAGCTTCCAGTTTCCACCGTCCTGACGGAAATACGCCCGCACGGGCTGCTTCCACGTCGGATAGGCATCGGCGTCCGCAGCGATGTCGACGGCCACGAAACCGGTCGCGGGCAGACCGCTCGGCGCCGCGAGTGTCGTGGTCGCGCTTTTCGTTTCCGATAGCGGCGTCGTCGCCCCCGTCGCGTTGTTGAAGACCATCCAGGAGGCGCGGTACGCGATCGATCCCTTTGCCACGCCGCCGCTGACCGCGGCGTTCTCAAACGTCAATCCGTTTGCGTCGAGCCGTGGATTGACGATCGGGTTCACCTGGGTCAAGTAAATGTTCTTGATCTTGTCGCGTCGCTCAATCAGCACGTCGGCGAGATACTTCTCCGCCGCCGGATCGCTGAACTCTCCGACGTGGACGGCAGCTCTGATCAACTCGTCAGAGAATGCCGCGATGCGCCGCGCTGCCCAGAAGGCGTCGTCGTCGCGCATCTCCACGTATGCGAGCGTCGGCGTCTGCGGGCGCCATGTTCGTGGATCCCACGCCTTGGCTTCGAACTTTCCGACCGACGGGTACTCGATGTACTTTGCCGTCTGCCACGGGCTGAGTCCGAATCCAAGAGTGAAGAATCGCTTCTTTGATGGGGGGCCCTCGTAGAAGTACTCGTAGCTCAGATCCCACTCGTGGTAGTCGTTGCACATCCCGAACGTGGAGCCCACGTCCTGCAAGTAGTGCTTGACAATTGTCTTGCCGTTCTCCGTGATCAACGTGTCGATCGAGTTCGCGTTCTTGATATCCGTGAGGTTCGTCCACGCGCCGAAGACCCGGAGAGCCCGCAGTTCGCGCCGGTGCTCGTGCGGGACGACATCATTGGGATCGTCCGGCCGCGTGCCGGAGTACTGATAGCCGCCGAGAATTTTTCCGGGCAGCAGGCGGCCGGCAACGACCCGATAGGTTCCGTCCGGCTTGCGTGCAACGCGTTCGAGGATCGCGTTCATGTCGTCCTCGTGGAACCTGCTTCGCTTGCCGTTCGGACGGCGCAGGGTCGCCTTGGGATCGATGGAGGCCTTTTTCGGATCGAACGTCGTGAGGAACGACTCCACCTGGTTGTAGCCAAGTGCCCAGAAGATCTTGGTCGCGATGGCAACCGCGGCGGTGGCGCCTTCCGGGTAGGGAATCGGATCGAACTCGAGGAACCACGTCTCTCCCTTGGCGTCGGTTGCCGTAAAGCCAGGGTGCGCACCGGATGTCTTCTCGCGCGTCAGTACCCACTTCGACGCGTCGGGCGGAGCACCGACGTTCGCGCCGCGTGTGATCTCTGCCGTCGTGATCGCCCTGGTGCCGATGCGATTGGTGAACCAGCTCGAGTCTGGCACCTCGTCGATCGTGTTGATGTTCATCGCGCGCACGCCGGTTGCCACGCGGCCTGCATTGACGAACAGGTTGAAGAACAATTCGTACATCTGCGACTCGTCGTAGGGCGCCGTCTTCGAAGCATCCTGCGACTCCGGCTCGCGCGCGATCGGATCGTCAGGGTAGAAACGCGGGCCCTGCATCGAAGCGCTGGTCGCAAAGATGGCGACGGCACCGGATGCGACGACCAGCACCGCGACGCGACGTGCAAATGATGACTTTGATACACGCATGAAACGAATCCTAAAAGACGGCCGACGATGAGAAGACGACGTTGTAGCCCTCTCGACCCTTGGCCAGCTCTACGCGGAGCGGCGTGGCGAAGGGACCATGGAAGCGCACGCCGACGCCGAAATCGTCCTTCATGTTGTAGAAGTCGAGATCGGAAGTCGTTGGGGCGACCTTGCCGGTGTCGTAGAAGAACGCCAGGTCGAGGTAGCGGTTGACCATGATGCGCCACTCTCCCTGCAGCAGCATGCTGTTCTGGTCGCGATAACGCCAGCTGCTGTACGCGCGCAGCGAAGAGCCGCCGCCGAGGGCGGGCAACATGAAGAATGGAATCTGTTGATCATCCTTGTCCATCGCGTGCTGCACGCGTGCGCGGAACGACAGCACCCATGATTCACGCAGAATCGGGAAGTGCTGGATTGCTTCGTACTCGACCATCCGGAAACCGAATTCGTCGTCGTTGTCCTTGTAGTCGTGAAGCGTCACACCGTAGTAGCCACCGCGGCGCGCGTAATCGGGCGCGGGTCGCCAGTCGAACGCGACGCCGCCCTGCGTATGAAAGTAGGTGACCTCGGCGCCAAGGCCGGGAAGCGTTTCGGGTGTGTAGCGGCTGCTAATCGGTGGGTCGGCCCCCTCTCCGTCCTCCAGATTCCAGCGAGAGAATTCCGCACCGCCGCGCAACTCCACGTTCTTGCGGTTCGGGAAGTAGATGAGATGTGCGTTGGCGTAGGGCTGCCGGAACAGGTAATTCGTTTCGTCCGCTTCCGTCGAGTCGTTGCCGACACCGAAGAAGCCCACCTCCGGCGCCTCGCGCCAGCCGCCGATCGCCGACAACTTCGCATGGCGGTTCCAGAGGCGCGGCGCCACGAACTCGGCCTCGACACGTTTGTAGTTGCTGAACGTCCAACTGCCACGTACATCGATGTAGTTGTAGGCGCTGACGTAGTTGGCGTGGCCTGCACCCAGCGTGAAGCCGCCGCCCGCGTACGCGTTCTCGAAGAACGGGTGCCATCGGATCGTGCCGCCTTCGAGCACTGTGTCCACGCGTTGAAAGAGCTTCTCTGCCTTATTGGGAGTATAGGGGCGCAGGTTCTTACTCTTCGCGGCCTGCTCCTGCTCGATCTCCCCCTGTCGAGACGTCGCCTGAGCTGTCTGTGCTGCATCCGACGGTGGCTCCTGTGCAGCCGCCGCCAACGGCGTCGATACCGTCGCCAACACGACGAGCCCAACCAGCCTCATCACACCCGCTGTGCACACGAATAGCCGACCCTTTCAGATTTGCGCCCACGATGGGCTTGAATACGTTATTCGATTCCATCTTATACAGGATAAGCCAGACGCGCATGTCAGCCGCGTGATCGTTCGCGCTGGCGGGGAATAGTTCGTCGCCCCCGGCGCGGCCCTCGCATGCCCTCCGCGTTTTGCCCGCAAAACTCGCACATCCTTTCGCGAAGTGTTCTGGTCATCCGTTTGCACCGGTGTCGGCGAGGAGGTGAGAGCAATGGCGACCACAGCGCTCGTGATGCTGCAGCCGGTATGGGATTGCCGCTGGAGCCGGAATGGTTATCACCTGACCGGGGTTGCCGACGCCCAGCAACCTGAGAGCAACTGGGTGTGTGTCCGCGAAGGAACCCGGCGGAATATCAGCGATGTGGAATGCCGAACCTGTCCGCACTGGGAGCTGGCACCGGGAACGCGAACGCACGCTCTGGTCGCGGCGCGAGCACGTGGCGTTGCAGAACTCGCTGCCGGACAGGTCCTCGCCATCTCGACACAGGCCGTACTCGTATTGGCGGCGGTATTGTTCGTTGCGACTGGCTTCGTGATGCTGACGAACCCGTTGGCGGTGCCGTTCACGGTCACGATGTGGCTCTGTGCGGCGGTTTTCGCGGGATTGGCTGCGTTCTGGCAGCCGGAGCCGTAGCCCTGCGGCGTATTAGACTCAGCCGGTGCCGGCGCGCGTCAAAGCTCGTTTCATCAAACCGATGCTGCTGCTTTCGACGGATCGTCTGCCGGACGATCCGGCGCAGTGGGAATATCAGCTGAAGCTCGATGGCTACCGCGCGATCGCGTTCAAGACGGGGAAGACGCTGCATCTCCGATCGCGCAACGACAACGATTTCAGCAGACGGTATGCCGCAGTTCTGCCAGGGCTGGCGAACCTGCCCGACGAGACGGTCGTTGATGGCGAGATCGTCGCGCTGGACGAAGACGGCCGGCCGTCTTTCAATGCGCTCCAGAACTCGATGGGGTCCGAGACGCCTGTCGTCTTCTACGTTTTCGACCTGATCGTTCTCTCGGGTCGTGACCTCTCTGCGGAGCCGCTGACGGCGCGCCGCGAGCTGCTCGAGCGGAAGGTGCTGCCGAGGCTCGTCGAGCCGGTTCGTTATGCCGGCATTCTCGAGGCGAGCCTGCGCGACCTGATCCACGCCGTGAAAACGCAAGGGTTCGAGGGGCTCGTTGCGAAGCGCCGCGACAGCCGCTACGAGTCGGGATTGCGCTCGGGCGCATGGATGAAGATGCGGATCAATCGGGGCCAGGAGTTCGTCATCGGCGGATACACCATCGGCACGCGGACGTTCGACGCGCTGGTCATCGGCTACTACGAAGACGGCCGGCTGATGTACGCCTCGCGCACGCGCAACGGTTTCACGCCCGCCCTCCGCCAGCAGCTCTTCAGGAAGTTCCGCGGGCTCGAAATCGCCGCGTGCCCGTTCGTCAATCTGCCTGAAGCACGAAGTGGACGATGGGGGCAGGGATTGACGAAGGCGAAGATGGCGGACTGCCGATGGCTGAAGCCGGTACTGGTGGGGCAGTTCGAGTTCGTGGAGTGGACGGCCGACAATCACCTCCGCCACACGAAGTTCGTCGCCCTGCGCGACGACAAGCGCGCGAGTGAGGTGACGCGAGAATCCTGAGGTCTTTGCGCGCTGTGCACATCAATGTCGCGCGGGGCACGGCTTCGCCGCTGGTTACTTTATGTGCGGACCCATGTGCTCGGTCGATTTCTCGTTCTCGTTGCAGATGAACTCGAACAACTCGGTACCGAGCATCAGCCGCGCGTTGGTCGTCACCGTCCACGGCTTCGTGTAGTAGGTTGGATCGGTGATCGTCAGTTCGATCTCCAATCGTCCGACGTTCGGGCGGCGGAACTGTTCGATGACGGTCAGCTTGTCGCTGGTCGGCAGACCACCATGGTCGAGCCACTGTTTGCCGTTGAGGCCTCTGGTCTCCACGACCAGCGTGTCACCCTGCCAGCGGCCCTTGGAGTAACCAAGCCAGCTCGGATTCAGATCCTCGGCGAACTCGCGCCCATCGAGGTGCACCTGACGCCACAGGTTGAACGCTTCGTACACGAGGACCACAAGCTTGTCGGTCTGCACGATCTTGAACGGAACCGGCGCGGAGTTGATCTTGGGTACACCCTGCGGAAGGCAGTGCGCATCGGGTTCGGTGTACCCGAGCGTGCCGTCTTCACGTGACTTGAAGATCTTCCGTGCTTCATCGGTCATCGGCACGTTCTCGAGGCCCAGATCGGCGGCGAGGTTCCGGAAGTACCGCATGTTCGGCTGGTAGATCCCGGACAGGTCCGGTTTGCCGTCGCTGGTCCGCGGCGCCGGCGCGGACAGGTCCGGCTTGCCATCAGGACCGGCGGGCACGCCAGTATTCGGCAAGTTGCGCCACTGCGCACTGGCAGGAAGTGCCGACAAGAGAAGACCTGTGACCAGGATGCTGAAGACGTGTCGCATGGTGCCGAGTATTGTCCTGCAGCCCGTCCAGCAGGTGTCAATCACTCAATGGGGTCAGACCCCTCGAGTCGCTTCATGTCGGGGGGTCTGACCCCGTCAGCGGGCAGCGTACGTGTGGCTGAAATTGTTTCGGCCGTTGGTGATCGTGAACGTTCCGCCCGGTTTGACGGAGGCACGAATCCAGTGCCCCTTGCATTCGGCCGATTCTTCGAAGTTCGCGATCATGTCATCCGACGTATTGGAGGCCTTGTCCTTCTCGAGGAGAGAGAGGTGTCCCTGCCAGATGCCCTCGATTCCCGGTATCGCGGCGATTCGCTGGTAGTGGCGGGTCGAAGGCTTCGGCGAGGCGGTTGACCCACCTCCCAATCCTTTTCTTGGCCCGTTGTTGACGACAACGACCTGCGGCTTGATCGCGTGGAGAAGACCCGGGGCGCCTGCGCCGTCGAGAGCCCCGTGCCGTCCGGCCTGCCAGATCGTGACCTGGCCGATGCGGTTGACGGGGCACGCCAGCTCCATCTCCTTCTCCCAGTCAAGGTCCGCAAGATCGAGAAACCGGAATGTGCCGTATGTGAAAAGCGCACCCACCATGAACTGGTTTTCGGGTCCTTCCGCAGGCTTGTTCTCGGCCGAAGCGCACAGCGGATTCGGCCCTCCACCCGCCAGCGGCTTCGCGATGAGATCACCATTCGAGGCGACGACGTCAATCCGGATGCCCTTGAGCGGAATCGTATCGCCGGCTTTCAGGATCGTCCTCTTGGACGCGCACGCGTTGAGGTAAATGTCTCGCCACTTCTGGTTCGCTGGCTCGATGAAGTCGCCACGATCGAAACACCTGCCGATCGGCACGAGCTTCGACAGTTCCTGAAGCCCGCCCGCGTGGTCTGCGTGAAAGTGACTGAGCACGAAGTAATCGATCTGCTTCAGCCCCGCCTGCTTGACGGCCGCGGCAATTCGCCGGCCGTCGCGCCCGTCGACCTCCCAGCCGGCGTCGTAGAGCAGGGACTCTCCTGAGGGCGATACGACGAGCGTCGCGGCCCCACCTTCGACGTCGATCCAATAGATATCGAGCGTGCGCTCCTGTGCGGCAGGAGCCGCGGTAAGCGAGAGGAGCAGGACGATGGCGATCCGACCCGAGCGCGTGGAGAGCGTGCGCATCGCTCTGCTCCTTTGACTGCGAACCATTACCGACCGCCAAGGCTGAACGCGAAGAACTGATCGTTCCCGACCCCGCCCGTCCGCCCATATCCGGATCCCCAATACACGGAGCCATCAACCACGGCGGGGCCGTCGACAACCGATCCTCCGGCGGGGAAGCTCCACAGAATCGCACCGGTGGACGTGTCCAGCGCGTACATCTGATCTCCCGTGTGCGCCATCGACCCCGCGTACAGCACGCCATTGGCGACGGTCACTGCGCCAAGGTCTGGCGCACCCTGCGGGTCGGGGGTCTGCCACTCGATCTCACCGGTCGCCGGATCGAGTGCGGCCCACGAGCCACCGGTAATCACCTGGCCCGATGGAAGCGTGTACGGCGTTTGGTTATTGACGTGGCCTATCGCCGCGTAGATGTGATCTCCGTCGACGGCACTGCCCCACTGAATGCCCCCCGGATCGTCGCCGTGACCCACCAGCCTGCTCCACACCAACTTGCCGGTCGCGGCATCGAGCGCCCAGTACACACCGCTCTTCTGTCCGATCCCGGCAATGAGGCGAGACTTCCGTCCGTGGCCCACGCGGAAGACGTTCACGCCAGACCCGGCAAAGTCCCACACGCTGAAGTTGTTCTCCCATGGCGGGCACCACGAGGGCGCCGGATCTCCGCACCCGAGCCGCCGGGCATCGGGACCGGCACCGCGGAACGACCATCGCACCTCGCCCGTCTGCAGATCGAATGCGATGACTGAATTGAAGTGCGCGTTACCGGGGAAACAGGACTCGTCCCACTTATCGGGATCCGCATTCAGGCAGGCGGTGACTGACGCCGGCTGGAAGTACAGCTGGCCCGCGGCGCCGAAGACAAGCCCGTTCTCGACATCGATCGCCGGCGGGTTCACGAAGGCGCCACCGGCGAACCCACCCGGCACACCGCCGTTATCAGGCAGCACGAACGTCTGCCACACGATTTTTCCAGTGCGGATATCGAGCGCGATCATGCTGCCGCGAAATATCTGACGCGGTACGCCGCCACCCGACGATGATGTGGAGATATACAGGTTGTCACCGTGAACCACGGGCGACGTCGTCACGATGGTGTTCGGATTCGGGTCGAGTTCCGTTATCCACCGTAAGTCTCCGGTGGTGGCGTCGATACCCATCATGTTGCCGTTCAGATCGCCGATGAGGACCAGGCCGTGCGCGAGCGCCGGGCTCGTTCGCGAGATCGATCCCGGGATGCCGTTGTAATCGGAAATCAGGTGAGACCACACGACCTTGCCGGTTTCAGCATTGACCTTCCACAGCGTCCCACCCTGCGGCGCTTTCCCCCAGTCGGGAAAGTACAGGAACAGGTCGCTGTGCCCGCGCCCGTTGCCGGGTTTTTCAGACTCCCGGCTGACCGCAGGCGTGGCCGACACATCACCTGTCGTCGTCAGCGTCCATCGTGGCGACAGCTGGTTCGCGTTGCGCGATGAAACGCGATGTTCGAAGGGCTGACTTCTGCTGTTCGCGATGTCGTGGCCGTTCATATCCCATTCGGGGTGTCCGTGCTCCGCCTGGGCGCTGATGTACTGCCGCGCAACCAGCGTGAGCGCGAGCGTCGTCATCAGCACAACCAGCACTCGTACTACAGGGTGGCGATGAGACATGTCTCCTCCTTGCTTCGAACGAACGGCGACAGCCGGGGGCACGCCACGCATGTCGGCCGATAGTGGTAAATCGCTGGCGGATTATAGAGCACCGAAGTGTAGGGATTTCTCCGGAGTGACTCTCTGCAGTAGTTGGTTCAAGCTGTGGACACGACGGGGAGGATCAAATGCGGCCCAAAAAATCTACGGTCGTCGGTAGTTTTACCGATGTCGCGCCGCCGTCGTTGACAAAGGACCAGATCGAGTTCGACCCGGCTCAAGCGCGTTGCGTAGCGCTCCCGTCGACGTTGGCCGGTAATGTGATCACGATAAACACCCGCAATACGTGTTACCAGATGCAAGTGCTGGATGGATCGGCACGCCGGGTACTAATCACCGGAGGATTGCTGTTTCCCAACGCCACCGAGGTTGAAGTGATCGGCGCCTCGGACGATGCCGGTGTCAGAAACGGATTCGTCGTCGAGGGTATGCAACTCGAACTCGCGACACCGCGCGGTCCCATCCTGACGTCGACAGTGCTCTCACTGTCGGTGGACGTGGGCGCGGGCACGTCGTAGCCGTCGTTCTTTCCCGCGCACGCGTCATCATCGCAGCATCGCGACCACCAGGGCCACGAGCGCCATTACGAATGCGAGGACGCTGGTCGCCGCCGCGAGCGTCAATGTGCGGGTCGCGAGCTGGCCCTGGACATTCGCCACGTTCTCATCCAGCTGAACCTTCAAGGGCGTGACGTCGAGCAGCGACTGCTGCATCACCTTCTTGCCAGCCGACACTTCGCGCATGCCCTCTTCAAGGTGGCGCTGGTGAATGGCCTTGAACGCATCGCTGCCCGTCTCGGCCGCGGCGGCCTGCGCCGCCTTCAATACCGCGTTGCGGATGTCACCGCCGCTGGCTTCGAACTGCTGTGCCAGCTCGCGGAAATTGACATCGTCGGCGAGCGGCGTCCGCGGGTGCATCTGGACGCGCCAGATCTGTTCGCGCTCGTGTACGCCAGGCATTTCGAACAGGACGTGCGTACGTATCCGACGCTCGAATGCCGGGTCGAAGTTCGCCGCGAGGTTGGTCGCGAAGATCACCACACCGGTGAAGCGCTCGAGCTCCTGCAGCAACACGCTGATGACGGTGTTGCTTTCGCGAACGATGGAATGGTCCAGCGACGCCGATCGTCGTGAGGCGATGGCATCCGCTTCGTCGAAGAGCAGCACGGCGTTTTCCTTCCGCGCGAGCCGGAACGCCGCCACGATGTTTTTTGGTGTTTCACCCATCCACATCGACTCGACTTCGGCGTAGCGGACGATGAGAAGGCGGCGGCCGAGTGCATGCGCGATCGCTTCCGCGCAAATCGTTTTGCCGGTGCCCGGTGCGCCCGCGAAATTGAACGCCAGCGCCAGGCTCGTCGGATGCCGCTCGCCGAGTCCCCAGCGGTTGAAGATCAGGTCATGACGGGTGACGTGCGTCAGCGCCTGCTCGAGCGATCGCCGGGTCGCGGGCGGAAGAATGACATCATCGAAACTGCGTCGGGGTACGACTGTCTCGACGATGCGCTTGGGATCGGCGATGCCGGTGAGCACCCGAAGGAAAGGATTTGACATCGTGCCTGACCGTCAGATTATCGCGTGAATGCGGTCGCGCAGCCGTGCGGCGTCGTGCGGCGCGTGCCCGCCCGAGTCGTTGTTGAAGTAGGCAAACACATCCAGCCCTTCCGATGCGCGTTCCGCCAGCCACCCGGCCCACTCGTCGAGCAGGCTGTCTTCGTAACGTCCTGCATACTTGGTGCGCCCGTGAAAGCGCACGTAAACGAAAGGTCCGACGATCAGTCGCGGCGAAGCCGAGCCTTGCATGTCGTGCAGACAGAGTGCAACACGGTGGCGATCGAGAAGCGAGTAGACGCGGTCGTCGTACCAGCCCGGTTCGCGAAACTCGACGGCGTGTCGCAGCCGCCCCTTGAAGCCTGTCTCACGAAGAGCGCGGTTCTGCTGCACAACGGCATCGAGAAACCTCTCCAGCCGGTCGAGGTTGAGTGGCCATCGCGGCGGAAGCTGATACAGCACGGGACCCGCCCGCTGGCCGAGCTCCCGAGCGTTTGCAAAGAAGCGGTCGAGCGGACCCTCGGGATCCTTCAGTTTCTTCATGTGCGTGAGGAATCGACTTGCTTTGATCGCATAGAGGAATTGCCGCGGTGCCTGCTCCCGCCAGCGCGCAAACGTGGCAGCTTCAGGGAGGCGGTAGAAGCTGTTATTGATCTCAACCGTATCGAACCTTCCTGAGTAGAACTCGAACCACCGCGATTGAGATAGGGCGGCTGGATAGAAGAGCCCTTTCCAATGCTTGTACTGCCAACCTGAGCAACCTATTCTTATTTCGGGCACAGGAAAGGTCCCTCCTCGCAATGTCCTGACCTATTTACGCCGTACCGCGTGTCCGATAAGATCAGAAAACGCGCCTACAGGTGATCGACTGGCGGTCATCTCAACGCGCTCCTCCACAACAATCGAGCCAACAGACACGGCTACAGCTGTATCTGCACCGGCTGTTTCGAAGGGGTCAGGTACTACCGTGTCCGGACGCAAGCTCCCACGCACTCGGCTGATCTGGATCGCTGCCGGTGTGTTCGTGCTCGCACTTGGCGGTTTCGTTGCGTTCCGGTTCGAGGCGGCGGCAAATCGGGAATCGGTTCCGTTTTCCGACTTACTTCGCGACGTCCAGTCCAACCAGGTGAAGACGATCGTAGCCGAAGGCGATGCCATCGAGTTCGAGCGTCAAGACGGTACGCGCGTCAGGACGGTGGCTCCTCAGGGCTACATCGCGCTGAACCCGACCTTTGTCGCCGGCTTGATCGAACGCGGTGTGCGCTTCGACGTAAAAGGCAACGAGTCGTCCCGCTCCAGCAACTACACCGTGCTCGTGCTCGGCGTGATCGTGTCGTGCGCCGTTGGGCTCACCATGTATCGCCTGCTGACCGGCCGTGTTCCGAGCCTCGAAAAGGCGCGCACGATCGACCCGCAGGACGTCACCGTGACATTCAACGATGTCGCCGGCGTGGATGAAGCGAAGGACGAGGTGCGCGAGATCGTCGATTTCCTCAAAGAGCCTGCGCGCTTTGCGACGATCGGCGGGCGCATCCCACGCGGGATCCTGCTGGTTGGTCCTCCTGGAACGGGCAAGACGCTGCTGGCGCGCTCGATGGCCGGTGAGGCGGGCGTGCCCTTTATCTCTGCGAGTGGATCCGAGTTCGTGGAGATGTACGCTGGTGTCGGCGCCGCACGCATCCGCAAACTGTTCCGCGAGGCGCGCCGTTACAAGTCGTGCATCATCTTCATCGACGAGCTCGATGCCGTCGGTCGCAATCGCGGCGGCAACTCGCTCAGTCATGAAGAACGCGAACAGACGCTCAATCAACTGCTCGTCGAGATGGACGGCTTTGCCCGTTCCGACAGCATCGTGGTCGTGGCCGCCACCAACCGCGCCGACATCCTCGACGCCGCGTTGCTGCGCCCGGGTCGCTTCGATCGGCAGGTCACGGTCGGCAACCCCGATCTGAAGGGCCGCGAACAGATCCTTCGAGTCCACACCCGCGCGATCGCGATCGAGCCCGACGTCGATCTCCGATCGATCGCTCGCGGCACGCCCGGCTTCTCGGGTGCGGACCTCGCGAACCTGGTGAACGAGGCGGCACTCGGCGCGGCGCGCGCCGGCCGTTCGACGATCGGCAACGCGGACCTCGATGCGGCACGCGACAAGGTGCTGATGGGCGTCGAGCGCAAATCGGTGGTGATGAGCGAGCATGAGCGCGTCACCTGCGCCTACCATGAGGCCGGCCACGCCGTCGTCGCGGCGCTTCTCCCTGATGCGGATCCACTCCACAAGGTCACGATCATCCCGCGCGGCCGCGCGCTGGGTGTGACGATGCAGCTGCCCGAAGCCGATCGGCATACACACTCCAAGGCATTTATCGAGGCGCAGATTGCGATTCTCATGGGCGGGCGCGTCGCGGAGGAGCTGTGCTTACGCCAGATGACGAGCGGCGCGTCCAACGATATCGAGCGCGCCACCGATCTGGCCCGCAAGATGGTGTGCGAGCTGGGTATGTCGTCGCTCGGACCGGTCCACTTCCGGCGTCCGTCGAGCGCATGGGACACCGACAGCCATGCGGCAGGCTTCAGCGAGGAGGCTGCGCGCCGCGTCGACAACGAGATCAGCGCGTTAGTGATGCGCGGCTATGAGAGCGCGCGCCAGATCGTCGAGCGGCAGCGCGGCGCGGTTCGCGCGCTCGCGCTGGAGTTGCTCGACGTCGAGTCGGTCGATGCCGAGCGAGTGAAGCAGATTCTGGCTGAGCATGTGCTGCACACGGCGCCACCGTCCGCTGCGCAACAAAGCAGCGAGTCGTCGTCGAACTAGTCAGGCGCTCCGTGATCGGTGCCGACGTGCAAATCACCTCCTTCCCGCGGACAGGAACGACGATCAGGCTTTGCGTGCCGCGCGAGGTGCTCGAATCAGCCCTTCAAACGGGAGAGGAGGCGCCGCCTTCCGGAGTGTGAGCGACGGCAAAGTGTTCGGCACACAGCGTCGGAACCAGATCGACGTGCGCGTCATCGGACATCGCTGTGAGTGGATAACAGCAGACCGTCAGGAACGGAAGCGTCTCAGTCACGTCATTCCACAGATGCTCGATTTCCATGGCGGCTTCGCGGTTGCCGCTGAACAGCACCTGAGTGGAAATGTCACCGACCAGGGTCAGTCGAGCGCGCGGTCCAGCCGTTGCGACGCGCCATTGATCGAGCGTATGAACGTAGTGCTTGATGTAATCAGGCACGACGTGTTCGTTCTTCACGAGGGAGGCGGCAGCCGCTGCTGAGTCATTCGCTCGATACCGCCCGCGTTGACCAGACACACCGACCTTCCAGCCGTAACCCTGCAGCCGTTGCGCGAGACCGGCACGAATGTGTTCCGTGCTGACAACCGAGACCGCATCGCCGCGCCGGAGCGCGGTGTTGAGAAGCGCGCTCATGCCGTCAACCAGTCCACGTTCATCCTCATGAAATTGCACGACGTGTCCCGCCGGGCTGTCCTGGATTGCAAAGAGTGACCGGAGTGAGGGCACGAACAGCTGGCCGGCGAGCACGCGCTGCACTGCGCTTACGAGGTCGACGTGAAGTCGCGTCTTCAGAACGTAGCCCCGTCCGCCAGAGCGGAACGCCTCTGTGACGAACTCCTCGGAGTCGTGCGTCGTCAGGAACACGATTCGTGCCCGCAACCCGCGCTGAGTGAGCTCGCGCGCCGTTTGAAAGCCACCGCGGCCAGGCATCGTGATGTCCAGCAGCACGACGTCTGGATCGCATCGCTCGCAGACATCAATCGCTTGATAGCCATCGGTCGCCGAGCCGGCGACGTCGAAGTCCGGCGACAGCATCCTGCCGAGCGATTTCAGAACCTCAGGATGATCGTCAACCAGGACGATTGTCGGTTTGGCGGGAATTATCGGGTTCGGGGCTGGCCGTCGAAAGGTCACGACCGCTGCAGGATACGACGGAAGTTAAAGGACTGTTAGGAAATTCTACTTTCCTCTCCTCATCGCGGGACCCTCATCCTTCAGGGGTCTCGAGGTTGCCGCTTCATCCGCTTTAGGCGAGTCCGAAGGAACAATCAACGGACGCCTGAAGCTACCCATGCCGATCCCGATCAATGCGGCTCCCGCGGCGATCGACAAGCCCGCCAGGACCGGCAACAGGAGCGACGCCGCCTGATCGCGATCGGGCTGATTCTGGTCTCCGACGACCACGCCTGGCGCGGTGCGTGTGTCGGCGCGCTCGCTCAAGCCCGCCGCGGCTATCACTGCCAGGAAGAATCCAACAACGACCAGGAGAATGCCGAGGATCAGTTTGCTTTTCATCGCTGGATCTCCCATGACGTCTTCGTGCAAGAGATATTCCGCTACCCGGTGTCTTGGATTTTTCTCGCGGCCGACTCTTCATCAGGACCCGACCGCGCCCGGCTTCGTGGAGAGTTTTGCGCGCTCTCTGCAATTCCTTCAAAAATCTTGGTTAAAGCCACCGAATCCGCCTGAATTTCCGATCAAATGCCGTGCTTGAGCCGTGGCAGGCCGGTTGCAGCACATAGGAGCCAGAGGATCAACCATGGCCCAGCCTGACATCCATTCGATCCAAGACGTAGACTTCCAGGCGCTTGCGCCGAGCCTCGCAGACGTCGAATCTGATCCGGCGCGGTTTCGCTGCGTTGCCCTCCCGCTCCTGTTACCCGGTACCGTCGTCACGCTGAACACCAGAAATACCTGCTACCGGTTGATGGTCGTGAATGGTTCAGATCGTCGCGTCACGATCTCCGGAGGCAAGCTGTTCCAGGAGAGCACCGAAGCCGAGTTGATCGGCGCCGTTGACGACGAGAGCGTGAAGGTCGGATGGATTATCGAAGGCTTTCAGCTCGAATTGCTCACCGGCAGGGGCCCCGTCCTGACATCTACCGTCGAATCAGTCGACGTCGACTAGCGCGACGATCGTCCAAAAATCATGAGGGAGAGGTGGGTCTTCAGACCCGCCTCGATCGATTTCTTACTATCAGTCCTACAGCGACTCTAGAGCTCGCCACTCACGGTCGCTGAGTATCCTGCCTAAAACGCCTGTCCAATACTGAAGTAGAACCTGCTGCGCGGCTCGCCGGACCGCGGATCGAGGACGATTCCGTAATCGCCGCGGAGCAGGACCCACGGCGTTCGTACGCGTAATCCGACACCGGTCGAGTAGCGCAGGTCCGTGACCGAGAAGTCGCGCAACCTTGGAAAGACGTTGCCGATGTCGACGAAAGTGACTCCGTCAAGGATCCACATGAGCGGGAATCGAATCTCGTTGTTGAGGACGAGCATCGCCTCGCCGCCGATCGGGATGCGATTGGGACCGATCGGGCCAACCGTGTTCTGGCCGAAGCCGCGCATCGTCGCGCTGCCACCCGCGTAGAACCGTTCACTCCTCGGCACCGCGCCCCCGAAGCCCTGCGAAAGGCCGAGCCGCACACCAGTCGCGTAGACCAGCCGTGGCCTGATTATCTCGTTGGTGAATGGCCTTCGCGTCGGGGGACGAAGCGGGAAGTAATGGAAGTACTGCCCCAGATACTTGATGAATGGCTGATCCGATCCGAGCCAGGCGGGTGAGTACTGGAACGCCTGTGAAAGGAACGTGCCTCGCGTCGCGTCGAGCACCTCGTCACGCGTTTCGCGTGTCAGCGTGGTCATGAGCGGTGAGACCGTAAGCGCTTCGTCGAGCGTGGTGCCGTCGCCGAGCGGTGTCAGCGTATGCACACGTTCGATCTTGTACCCGTATGTCAGCACGTAGAGATCCTGCAGTTTTTTCTCCTGCTGGATCGATGCGCCCCGTCGGCTGATATCGAACGCATCCGTCAGTTCCGTCGGCGGGTTCAGCTCCTCGCGCAAGTAGATGGCCCCGGTGGTTTTCGGGAAGTAGGTGAGGTCCGGCTGATTGATGTAGATGCGGCCTTCATGGACCTGACGGTCCCAGCGCGACCGCAACCCGATCTCTCTGGCCTTGCCGAGCGAGTTGTGGTTCGAGATGTCGAAGATGCCGCCGACGCCGCGCTCGGTGTCGTACGACCCGCCGTAGCGAATTTGAATCGGCTGCACCTCGCGGACGGCCACGTCTATTGCGACCGGCTTCTGTTGGCTTGCCTGGACGGCGACGGCGCTCGGCTCGCTCGCCGTTGCAACCTCGGTTGCTGGCGGATTTGCCTGCGAATCCGCATCGACATCTCGTCGGGTGATGTCGACGACGGAGAATGCGCCCGTGTTATACAGGTTGCGTCGTGACCGTGCCAACACACTCAGATCGAGTGGCTGAGCAGTCATCAACTGGATCTGACGCCGCACCAGGTGTTCGCTGACTTTCTGATTGCCTTGGATGTTGATCCCGGCGATAACGCTCTGACGCCCTTCGCGGATCGAGAACGCGACATCGACGTCGCCATTTCCCCTGTCGACCACGATGTTGTAGTCCGAGCGGACGTCGTTGTAACCCTTGCTCCAATAGAGCTCGCGGATCTTCTCGAGTGCGTTCTCCGCCGCGGCAGGCACGAACGGCTGGCCAGCCACGACCGGCAGTTGTGAGATGAGGACATCCGTCGTGTAAACGCTATTGCCGGCTACCGTGACGTTCCGCGCGTTGAACTTCGCGCCTTCGCGAACCGGGATCACGACACGCGCGATCGGACCCTGGAACTCGTAGCGTGGTTGATCGATCTCGGCGGCCAGGTATCCCTGCTCCCGATAGAAGCGCTGGAGCAGTTCGGTGACGAAGAGGGGGTCGGTGTAGAGCTTACGCTCCAGACGCTGCTGCTCGATGATCTTGTCGAGCATGTCGGGATCGATCCCGGATGCGCCCTCGAAAGCGATCACCACCTTGTCCGAGCGTGTGCCTGGCTGAATATTGAACGTGACGCGACGCTCCTGTTCGCTGACGTTCTGGATCTCGAACTCGATCTTCGCCTGCAGGTAGTTGTCGTTCATCAACCACTCGCGCAGGCGATCCGTTCCGGCGTCGCCACGTTGTTTGTCGAATACGCCGCGGTGCCACTGCACTTTGACCTCGTCGACGACCTTACCAGGGGGCATCGCGCCCACGAACTGCAGGTCCACTTTCGGCCCCGTCGTCACGGTGAGCGCGAGATGAGCCTGGTCCGCCTCGACACCCCGTTCGAGGCGAACCCGCGATTGCAGGTAACCCTGATCCGCGAAGAACTTCTCGACGCGCTGCGTGCCATTGCGAATCTCGAAGAAGTCGTAGTGGTCGCCCGCCTTGATGCCGAACTCCTTGCGGACCACGGCTTCGTCCACGCCCGATGGGACTTTGATCGCGACCTCTGCGACCTTTGGTTGCACGCGTGAAGCCCGTCGCGGCTCGGGTTGCCCGCCGAACCGCACGTCGTGACGGAAATCCACGCGGTAGCTGTTGTCCTCCTGCCGCACGCCGCGTGTCTGGAACCTGCGCGTCACGTCGTACTCGGCGATCCAGATCTGATCGTTGCTGTCGGTGAGGTTCGTCGAGTAGACGAGCTTCAGTGAGTCGGTGACCTCCTGACCGACGGTCAGACGGGCGCTCGGATCGGTTTCGTTGGCGATCAGCGTCGGTTCGATCCGGACTTCAGAGAGGCCCGTTGCCTGCTGAACACTGCGTCCCAGAGTGGAGCCCACGCGGCCGGCCAGATACGACAGTACCTGCGCGCGGGCGACCTCGTACTCTTCGCCGCGCATCTGGTCCAGCGTCCGGCCGGTCACCAGTATCGCCATGATGTCCGGCTCAGGCAGGGACGGGCTCGAGGTCAGCGTGGTCTCGGTGTCACCGGGTGTGCCGGTCACCGCGATCGTGATGTCGTAGGAGCTCGCTGTCGTGCTGAGCAGGAGGTCGAACGAGGGAAAGATTCGGCGCTCGTCGGCGAAGGTGATGACGCCGCGTTCAGCCTGGTACCGCCGCTCGTTCAGTCGGATTTCAGATCCCTCGAGCAGCGTCAACTCGCCAAGGAGTCCCGTTTCGTACGGCGTGCCGACGACGGTCAGGTCGGTGTCCACCTCCGCGCGGGCGAGATTGTTGTCCACGAGAATGGGCGAGGCCGTGTTGACGTCGATGTTGAATCGGACACGTTCCAGGATCGGATTGCGTTCTTCGGTCAGATCGAGCTTGCGGCGGGCGGTCATGGCCGCCAGAAGGCCGGTGTCGAAATTGATGTCGCCCGTCAACCCGGCCTCGTCGATGGTGACCTGACCGCTGACGAGGATGTCGTCGCCGTTCTTCGTGATCTTGATATCGGAGTCGGAGATGCTTCGAAGATCGAGCGGCGCATCATAGGCGACGTTCTTCGTCGAAATTGCGAGGTTGATGCCGCTGAGCGTTCCCCCCTCGAATGACACGTCGCCGGAGCCTTCGAGCGTGCCACCGTTCACGTCGCCTTCGAGCCGTGTCAGGACGATCCGCCTACCCTCGAGATCCACATGCGCGTTGATGTTCTCGGCCGCCACGTTCGGCTCGTCGCTGGCGGCACGTGCGTTCACGAGGTCGACCGATCCGGTCACCTCCGGACTGTTCAGCGTGCCCCTGGCCATCAGCTTCAGCGCCGAATCACCCTCGGCTCGGATCCGATCGCTGACGAGTGACGCCGCCGCCACGTTGATGCCGCCGTCGACCTCCACGTTCAGCGCCCGATCGCCCACCAGTTCGACATTCCCGGTCGCGTGAATCTCGCCCGCTGAACCGGACAGGTTGAGCTGTTCGATCTGCGCGGCTCCGCCCGCGATCGTGATCAGGGACGCCTGCTGCTGCGCCAGGCTGAGGCCGCTGAACGCGACGTCCAGTTCATGGAATGTGATCTGCCCTTTGATGGCACTTATGTCAGCGCTCGCAGCCGCCACTTCGGCGTCGGCGCTGATCCGCCCACTGAGCTGAGCCGGCGCGCCCGGGATCCCCGACGGATCCAGGCCAAGAACCGCTGCCTTGAACGTCGCGGGACCGCTCATGCGAGGAATGTCCACCGGAAGTGCCGGCAGAATCTCGAGCGGGACCTTGCCAGATGCTTCGAGCGACGCCGTGCCCCAGCGTGCCGTCAGCTGTTCGATCGCGGCTTCGCCGTTCTCGACCCGCGCACGCAAAGTGATGTTCGAGAGGCCAGGCTCGAGCTGCGGCGACAGGACGAGGCCGTTGTCAACCGTCAGCATCAGGTCGGGATCGATACGCTTCAGCGTCCCGCGCAGCGACCCGGTCAATTCGATGGCGCCATCGGCGGCGATGTTCGTCTCGGGCGGCAGGTACTGCGCGAAGGTCGCCAGGTTACCGCGCAAGTTCAGGTCGATGGCTCCCGGAGCCGCGTCATCGGTCAGCGGCAGGTTGCCCGAGACGGTGAGCGAGGCGTCGCTGGCCATGACCTCGAGCTTGTCCACCGTGAGACGCTGGTCGGTGTATTGAACCGGTGACGGACTCGTGACCATGAACGGACGTCCGTTCCACATGCCCTCGAGCGCTTCGAGCGCGACAGTCGCCCGCCCTTTTTCAGGCTCTGACAGGTTGCCGGATGCATCAATGGTGGCGCGAAGCTGACCTTCGAGTCCCGACAGCTTGCTGGCGGCGTTTTCGGGTACGGCTTGCAGTGGAAGCGTTGCAAGGTCCAGCCTGTCGGCGCGGAGCTTCAGAGTCGCCGGCCACG
>JBKPNV010000211.1:0-12318 GCA_046732795.1 Acidobacteriota bacterium | reverse complement strand
GGTTTCAAGTAGTCGATCTTCGCCGGATCCAATCCGATCACACGCGCACACGTGGCATCGACTGCAACTGGGTCCGATCCCATCGCGACGAATCCGAGGTACCGTGGACGGCCCATAATCGGTCCGTCTCCCTCCATACCGGTCACCGCGTCCACAATCGCGAAGTGCGGCCGGATAGTCGCCGTCAGATCCAGAATCGAATTGGAAATACCATGCACGTGCAACGGGTTTTTCGGCCAGCCGTATACGGCTCCGGGCACTGTGCCGAACAGGTTCTTCATGCTGCAGGTGATGCCGGCCCAGTGATGTGTCTTGAGCTTCGGCAGCGAGATCACGAAATCGGAGTCCAGCAGCGAGACGGGAAGCGCGAGCTCCTTCAAGCCGGTAAACCAGCTTTGCAAGGGCACGATAGCGACGTCGTCGTGATTCAGGTCGACGAATCGTATTCGCTGCTCTCGCAGCTGGTCGCGCAAGCCGGTCGACGTAAGGAGATACTCCATGTCGCGCCGATGGCCGGGTCCCTCGCCGACGACCACTTCGGCGGCACCAGCTCGCCGGCACGCGATCGCGGCTCCTGCCACCACGTGGGGGTGCGTGTTGATCGCCGTGTCGAGCTCGTATTCCACCATGTTCGGCTTCAGAAATACGCGTCGTCCGGTGAGCGTGACGTCAAGCTCCTGGAAGCCTCGAGAGATCAGATCGGCGAAATCGACAGCGTAAGTGCTGGCCGGAAAGAGGCCAACGGCCGACGCGTGAGGGACGTGAAAGCGGCGCGGGTCGAATGACGGGCGGCATGCACTCCCGAGAAGCGAGAACGACAGCGCCGTGATGAACTCACGACGCGAGAGGCCGGCGCGCACCGGATCAGCAGACATGGTTCCCTCTAGAGAGTGAATGCCGATTGCTGGCGGGTGTCGGTAAGCGCGTAGAGCATCATCGCCGTGCCAAGGAGGTTCCCTGGCTCGGCGCCGGTTGCCAAGTCGATAGCGGTCTGTTCGAGTACACCTGTAGCTACACCGTATGTCCGAAGACACATGATGGTCAGCGCGACGGCGACAACCGAGCGCTCGCTTGCGACGTCGTTCTGCAGTTGTCGCAGACTCTGTTTCACTGCCGGGTGTTCACGATGGTCTTGCATGGCAAGCAGCGCGACCGACGTGGTGGGCACATATGGCCACAACTTGTGACCGTAGACCTCCGGGTTGCCATAATTCCAGCCGCCCTCATGGCAGACGCGGTCGAACAGGAACTGTTCCCCGACGCGGATACGTTCGGCCGCTTCCCGGCTCGGCGACTGCGAGCGAGCTCTTTTCAGCACGATCAGGCACCAGGCTGTGGGCTCGACCCAGCTGGCCGTCCCCTCCACCCATGACCAGGCTTGAATGCTGTTGTCTTGCCCGAGCGCGGCAGTCTGTCTGAAACTGAGACCCTTGACCTCAATCAGGCGGGCGATGACCGGCTGTGCGAACGCTATCGCGGAAGGCTCTTGAAGGAGCGTTAACGCCGCAAGGGCGTTGAAAGCAATGTTCGGCGGCACGCCCGCGACGTCCAACAGCCAGTCGTCTTGCCGCTTCCAGCGACGAATCGAATCAACATCCGGCGGGCGTCCTTGCGAATGACCAAGGGCGAGCTCGGCCCAGCATGTCGGCTCGATCCTGCTGTGCCGGCCGGGAGCGTAGCCCCAACCGCCATCGCGATTACGCGCTGCAAGCAACGCTTTGCGAAGAGTTGCGCAGATACGGGAGACATCAGCCCCGGTCGCGAGCGGATCGCGTCCGCTGACAGTCGGGTTCGTGGCCATCGCTAATTAGGTGCTATCGGCGACTCGGTGGAACGGCAGCAGAGCGACCTGTTTAACGCTGCTTCGATTGCACGCGTTGGCTCATGCCGGGTCATTGGCGCTCTGCCGGGCTCTCGTCGTCTGGATCTTCGATCGGCGTGCAATGAGCACGGCAGCGTGTTCCGATACTCTTTGTGTGGTCCGTAACTTCAAGCCTTTCGGATTGGCGGCCGTTCTGCGGTTTCGTCTCAGCGAGGACGATCTGCCGATCGTCCTACTGCTGGTGGCGATGGCGGCTCTCGCCTGCCTGACGCCTGCACAGAACGACACCTGGTGGCATTTGCGGTCAGGACGGGAGATCCTGGAGAGTCGTTCTTTCCTGACCAGCGAGCGTTTCTCGCACTCGTCCTTTGGAACTGAGCTCCAGATTCATTGGTGGCTCAGTCAGATCATCTTCTATGTCGCCTTCATGCTGGGAGGCCCCGTCCTTCTCACGCTTCTCTGCGGAGCGTTTGCGTTCGCAGCAGTGTACGGCGCATGGCGACTGGCTCCCGGGATCTTCGAAACGCGCATCATCCTGCTGCTCTTCCTGATGATCGCCACGGCGCCTGGATGGGCCGTCCGGCCGCAGGTGTTCAGTATGGCCCTCTTCACGCTGATGCTGCATCTGATCGTTCGCGATCGAATGGCGTGGCTTCCGCTTGTGTGCCTCGTGTGGGCAAACGTTCACGCGGTCGTCGTGCTCGGCTTGATCGTGGTAAGCGTCGTAGTGTTCGAGGCATTGGTGTGGTCGAGAGCAAGATTAGCCAAGGACGGCACCGTTCTGGCCTTATGTCTCCTGGCGCCAATGGTGTCACCGCTGGGATTGCACTACTGGCCGCGAATCATCAGTGCCGTCGCCATCTCGAGAGAGCTCGACCTGCAGGAGTATCGCGTCCCATTCGAGCTCGTCGATCTGCCGTTCTGGATGATGGTTGCGGCGATTTGCATCGCGACATTCCGACGCAGGCACTCCTTGCACGCACTGTCGCGCAGCGATCGGATTCTGCTGTTGTCGTCGGGTGCCTTAGGGTTGGCGTGCCTCGGTGCGGCCCGCAACATCGCTTTCTTCGCCATTGTGGCGGCACCCGCGATCGCCACGCTCTTACCCGAAAGCAAGCAGGCATTGGAAAGCCGACGCGTGGCCGCCTGGCCGGCGTACGCGATGGTCTTGGCTGCGATCGCTGGCGCAGGACTGGCTGTCAGTTGGCGCTGGCGGGACGGAGGACTGCAACTCGGCTGGCGGCCACTCTCGTCGGGTGTGCTCGAGGCTGTGCGCGAGTGCGGCGATCCCATCTTCAATCCGATGGAAGCAGGCGGACCTCTCATGTGGTCTCTGCCCGAGCGTCGCGTATTCGTCGACAGCCGGATCGATGCGTATCCAACCGAGCTGCTCGCTCGGAGTCGAGGAGCCGACGTGTTTGGCGATTATCAAGGGTTGTTCCGCGAGTTCGCGTTCAACTGCGCCCTGGTCAAAACGACGTCGTTGATGCGCGACCGCCTGCTGACCGATTCGTCGATGCGCCTGCTGTACACGGAACCGGAGTACAGCGTTTTCGGGAGCACACGCACAGAGAGTGCGGTAGTCAAAGGCCCGATTGAACGGCGCTAGCCTGCAAGAGTGCTGACGGTGATACCCGCTGAGCCGAGGCGGGTAGCGACGCCTCGGCCCAGCGGATAATGGCGGCCTTTGAGTCAGGCCGGGCGGGCTCGAGCTAGAACCGCATTCCAACGCCGACCCTGAACTGCGAGAACGACAGCGATTCAGCGGTTTTGTAAACCCGGTTGAAGCGATAACCGACGTCCACGTAGGTCCGGCCGGCTGCGAAGCCCGCACCCGCCATGAACTGGACCATCGGTTTGAAGCTCCCTTCCTTCTCGGGATTGATATTGCCGTCCGGTGCACCGAAGACTGCGAGCACCTCGTTGCTGATCTCGCCCATATCGGTCTCGTAAATCGTGCGACGGATGTTGATCAATCCAGGTCCCGCACCCACATACGGACGCACAGGTGATCCTGGCGTCGAAAACAGGTACTTGGCGCCGCCGCCGAAAGCCAGGCCGCGATCGTAGCCAGTCAGGTTCCACTGCGTAGCCGTGAGACGGGTCAGCGTATTGGACAAATTGGTGAGATACGCCTGCGCGTTATCCGTGATGAGATTGTCGAAATAGGTGAAGTCGGCATAGGCCTGAACGTGACGGTTAAGGTTCTCGCCGACCTCGGCGCCGAACAAGGCCTTCTGCTGGTCGCCAAACGACGTCCCGGCCGCGGCTGTCATGTAGCCATGCTGAAAGCGCGGGTCTTCGGCCGAACGCGCCTGGCCGAACGCTACCGTGGCGGTGAGTACTACAACGCATGGCACCAACCCGAACGATCTGATCGCATTCATGAAAATGACTCCTATCGCTGTGGCTCGCGTCGCTCTAGCGGCGTGTCGCGGTGATGTTATGGGTCGCGATCAACGAGCCCACTCCTATCGGTTGGCTGCCAGTTGTGAACACGTTATAGGTGCTCGAGATCTGCCCGGTGAGCTGATCTCCCGTCCACGCGCCCGCGATGCTGGACCCGACGAGCCGCAGCTCGCGGTTCTGGCCATTCAGGCATGCGACGACGAGACCCGTGCGATCGCACGAAACGGCGTTCATCGCCAGGCTGGTCAGCGACGAGGTGCCCGTGTAACGACACGCCAACCCGCTGCTCTCCATCGTCAGCGTCGCCGAGGTGTCCGCGTCGCTCTGCGTGATCGAAATCGTGCCGCGATCGGTGGCCGGCAGGAAGGTCCCAACGACCTGGCTGGTGCACTCACCGCCGCTGGTCGACTGCAGCGTCATCGGGCCGCTCCACACGCCGGCGAGATTCGGGATGAACAGGGATGGAGCAGACGGCGAAACCGGGCGCTCCTGATTGCACCCGACTGTCGCGACCACGCCGGCAAGTACCACCGCCCGAAATACGCTAGCTGCCTTCATTGAGCACTCCGAAATCGGTTCGTCAATCGGCCCCACACCATGTGGCGCCGACGTGATCCACACTGGTGCAAGAACCATGCACCAGCAGAAGATGAGTAAAACGCGCTGATTCCCATGCGGAAGTCTGGAACAACCATGAACTCGTTCTGGAACGCCCCGCACATCGCGCGAGTCATTGCGCCACCGCCCAACTGATGACGGTGCGATAACGCACTGGCTCGCCATCCTTGAAGGCCGGCGTAAATTTCCACGTCTTCGCACCGCTCAACAGCATCATGTCGACCATGCGAGCGGGCCCTTCGACCAGCTGCACGCGTTCCACCGTTCCTTCCGGCGACACCACAACGACCATGCGATTCATCGCTGGAACGGACGTGCCTGTTCGAACAAGCGGTGGCGTCAATTGTGGGAAGACGAGTGCCGGTGGCTCGACGTCGTGATCTGCACTCGAATACGTAACCTCGGGTGCGGGCTTTTGCGACGGCTGCGCGTAGACAGCCGTCGATTCGAAATCAACCCGCGGAGGCATCGCCGCCGTGAGTGACAGTGCGCCAGCAGCCTTCGGCAGTGAGACCCGCCGACTGACAATCGGCGCGGGTTCGGCGGCGCCAATCCTGTCTGCGGTCGGACGCGGCTTCGGCTTCGAGCGGCTGCGGTCGCTCGAATCGGCAGTCGCTGCGGCAGGCTCTGTCACCTGTGAACCGAGAGCCTTGCTAACCTGCTGACCGAGATCAGCGAGCGCGCCGGCGGCGCCGGCGAGCATCCGTGTTGCACCGCCTTGCATCTCCTGAGTGGAGCCTCCCCTGTTCCACAGCCAGGCGCCGCCGCCGGCAACGCCGAGTACTGCGGCGGCGAACAGCCATTTCTTGATCGGCTTGCGCTTGCGCTTGGCTTGTTCTTTCCGCGTCGCCTCGTTGGCAGGCTCACTCGTGGGAATAGGCGGCGGCACTGTCGTCGACGCTGGCGAGCTCTGGCTTGTCTGCAAAGAACGGGTGTAGAGGTCCTGAATCAGACGACCGCGATCGGGCTTGCCGAAATAGGCCAGCCCGCGAGCAAACTCGCGCAGCGACTTGTATTTGTCGTGACTCGTGGATTGCGTGACGAACAATCGCAGAGGCATAGGCACGTCGCCATTCGACAGAAGTGCGTGCAACATCCGTCCGGCTGCCGTGGGACTCTTGTCACCACGGCTACGTCGAAGCGTGACGTGGCCATCGCTGGCGAGGAGCACATCGTCAAGCTCTGGTACGGGAGCCGTATCGCCGCCACCGGCGATCGCCACCTCGCAGAGCTCCTCGACGACGGCAACGGCTTCATCCCAGTGGACGACCACTTGGCGGCCGACGACGTCCTGCAGCGACACGAGCGAGGCTGACGCCGGGACGCGATCTTCACTTTCGAATTGCGAGAGGAATTCCGAAGTCATAGTGGTTACTGCGGCGGGGCGTAGTACCCGCCACGGCTCCTGATTTCAACGCCTTGTTCATGTGTGCGAATGTCGACGGCTCGCCATTTGCCGTCGCGGGTGCGATTGGTGGATTCGTATCCGATGATGTAGCGACGGCGAATTTCGTCGAGAATCTTGTGGTAATCCGCCGCCAGGCTGGAGACCGTCGTTGGAAAGTACGCGGCGCCGCCCGACTTGCGGGCAAGCTGCTGCAAGCGGGCGCGATCGACACGGCTTCCGATGCCGACGGTGTACACAGTCGCCTCCGTCTGCTCGAGCTTCTGCAGAACGTCTTCCCATGTACGGACACTGCCCGGCCCTGTCGACGCGGCGTTCTCGTCGCGTCCATCGGTGACCACGACTACGGCGCGGCGCCCTTCCACAGTGGCGATCTGCTCGAGCGAGTCGTAGAGCGCGTCATACAACGCCGTTCCACCGTCGGCGACATAGTCCTCGATGGCTTTGAGCGAGGAGTCCCGCCGCTCCGTCGGAACGTGTATCAGGCTCGATTTGTTCGAGAATTGGATCATCCCGAGGCGGTCTTCGGGGCGCATCGCGGTGACGAATTCACGCGCGGCGTCGCGCGCCTGCTCGGCACTGCGCTTCATGCTGCCGCTCGAATCGAGTGCCAGCATGAAAGTGACCGGCAGCACGGCTTCCTGGAACACGTCAATCGACTGCGCCGCGCCGTCCTCGAAGACGGCGAGATCGTCTCGCGTAAGGGCCAACGGCACCTGCCCTGGCCCGATGCCGGCGAACTCGAGTGACGCGCGTACCGGCGGTGCAACAGGAGCGGTGTATCCCTTACGGGCACGGACGCGATAGTCGCTACCCGGAATCTGTACCTCGATCGATCGCCAATTGCCGTCGCGTCGTTGATTCGCGGGCGTATAGGTCAGAAGGTATTTCTGGTGCACGTCGCCTGCGATGGCTTCGTAGGCACGCCCGAGCTGTTGATCGTCGCGCGGGAACCACGCGCGTCCGCCGGTCTCCTCGCACAAGCGCGTCAGCAACGCTTCGCCGCTATAGGACACTCCCGCAATCCCACCTACGCCGACGACATAGAGGGTGACGCCGCTCTTTTTCAGTTTCTCCAGGGCGGCGTTGAAGTCCGACTCGCTGTGCTCGTCGTAGGCGTCGGTGATGAGCACCACCGCGCGCCGGCGCGTGGCCCCTGCGAGCAGGGTCGCCGTTTCGCCGACTGCGTCGAGAATGGCTGTTCCGCCGTGATGGCGGATCGCCGCGATTGCGTCGAGCACGGTGCTGCGATCAGTCGTGGGGCCGGTCACCGACGTCACTGCTCGCGAAAATGGCGCGACGATCACTTGATCGTCGGCGGCAATGGAGGCCAACAGTCGAACCGCGGTCGCCCGCACGGCTGACGAGCGGATCTTCATGCTCTGACTGCTGTCAACCAGTAGGGTGAATAAAGCCGGTTCGCGGTTTTGTGCCACCAGATCCAGCGTCTGTGGCTTCCCGTCCTCCAGCAGCGCGAATTCGCGCGTCGTGAGGTTGTTGACGAATCGCCCCTTGGAGTCCACAACGGTGGCATCGACAGCAACGCTGCTGATTTCAGCCGTATCGGTGATCTCGAGGGGGTTCAGGGTGATGGAGGTTCTGAGCGTTGCGCCGCTCGGCAGGTCCGCCTCTGCCGTCAGCTCACGCGGCTCGAACGGGTTGTCATCGACCCACAACGCGTCGTACGGCGCGCCGTCTTCATCGGTCGACAACAAGACCTTGTCGACCAGGAAGCGCACCGGCACCGGCTTCGGCTCGGCGAGGCCGAGGCGCGGGTACGTCAGCCCATCGAGCCGCGCCACGATGCGGATCGTTCCGGGCAACCCGGTACGACCCAGCGGCGACGTGATCCGCAGCGTGGGACCGGCAACCGGCTCGTTGTCGAGGCCACCGGCGCGAGGGGCGGCCTCGTGCAGAACCGCTGCGACCAATGCCGCCGCGAAGAAAGCGCGTCGGATCATGCGAAAACCGGCGCCGGCTCGGTGTCGTCGACGAAATAGCTGGCGCACGCAGCGTCCAGCAGTTCATCTGTCAACTTGCGCTCCCCACCGAGATAAGCGGCCTGGGCCAGGGCCTGTTCGATGAGGTCGCGTGGATGGCAGCCGCGCAAGGCGATCTTTCGCGGCCGGTAGTAGTTGTGCAGCAGATTGTCGACAACGTGCTCGTCGTAGATGACGCCGCGGTCGGCGCAACACATCTGAAAGATGTGTTTGAAATCCGCAATCGTCGGGCTCTCACAGAACACCTTGTAGTGAATGCGCCGGAGAAAGGCTTCGTCGACCAGTTCCTGCGGACGGATATTCGTGGCAAACACGACAAGCAGGAGGAAGGGAAGCTCGAACTTCTGGCCGGTGTTCAGGGTCAGGAAATCGACGCGACTTTCGAGCGGTACGATCCAGCGGTTCAGGAGGTCGCGAGGGGAACAGCGCTGGCGTCCGAAATCGTCGATGACCAGGACGCCGCCGTTTGCGACAGCCTGAATGGGCGCCGTATAGAAGCCGGTCGTTTTCGAGTACGTGAGCTCCAGCGACTCCAGCGTCAACTCGCCGCCGACCATGACCAGCGGCCGTCGACATCGGACCCATCGCGCATCCGGCCGATCGAACAGCGACAGGCTGCCGCTGCGGTCTTCGTTCGCGATCGGCTCGTGGTTGACGGGGTCGAACAGACGGATGATGCTGCCCTCGACTTCGATCGCATGCGGAACCGCCAGCTCACCGTCGAGCAGATTGCGAATGGCCTGGGCGATGACGGTCTTCCCGTTTCCCGGAGGGCCGTAGACGAACATCGAGTGAGCGGCCCCGATGGCTGGTCCAACTTGATCGAGCACGCGCTCGCTGAGCACAAGGTGCGAAAACGCGTCCCGCACCCGGCTGCGCGTGATCGCCCGCGGCATCGCCTTGCGGTAGGCCTCCAGGTACGCCACGTACTGTTTGAGCGGAACGGGGGCCACGCCGACGTACTGGCTGCTTTCCATGAACAACATGGCGCGCTGCCGGCCGGCGTCGGTGATTCGATACCGATACGATGGACCACCAATGCCGGCACCACCGACGATCTCGCACTGATGCAGCCTTTTGATGAAATCGATGGCAGGCTCCACGACCGGGAACTCCAGGCCCAGGCGCTGGGCGATTTCGATTCCCGACAGTTCGCCCGAGTAATGCAGCAGCTTGAGCAGCAGCTGAATCATCAGATCGAGCGTGAGCCCGGACGCTTCGAGCGTCATGGGCGCGGTCGGATGCAGCGTTGTCGTCGGATTCTCCATGCCGCGTGCGTGGTCGGCCAGCGCGTGCGTGCTCATTTGTGATTCCCTTCCTGTAGTTGTCGGGCCTGGCGCGCCATGAGCTCGGCGGCTGCGAATCGCCCGCGAAGCGAGATCGCCTCGGAGAAGGACTGCAACGCCTCGGGGTAGCGGCGGGCTGCGAGATGAAGGATTCCGGTGTTGTACGCGGCGCGCGCAGCGTCGCCGGACTCCGCCAACACTCCGGCGGACGCCTCGGAATCGCCGTTCAGCTCATACGCGATCGCAAGGTTGTTGCGCGCCGCCTGCATGCCCGGCTGGACACGCAGCGCCTGTTGACACGCATTGACCGCTTTGTCCGGCTGGCCTTCGAGCGCCCAGCCGTAACAGAGATTCGTCAACGCGTACGCTGCGTTGGCGTCGAGCGACAAGGCCTTTTCGTACTCCGCACGCGCCTCGGCACGATGACCAAGCATCTGCAGCACCGTACCGAGCGTGTTGTGGGCGACGGGCGACTGGGGAGCGAAATACACGGCACGTGTGGCGTCCGGCAACGCCAGATTGGCGAAGCCCCAATCGCGCCAGATGCGAGCAAGCCCGTCCAATGAGGCCGCGTCCTTGGGGTCGAGCTTGACTGCGGCTGTGAAATGCTCGTGTGCCACGTCTTTGAGACCGTGGCGCAGGTACAGTTCTGCCACCTTGCGATGATTGGCCGGTGTCGGCCGAGCCTTCACCGTGATCAATGCCGCCGTGAGCTCCACATCGCTGCCTTCTACTGTCAGCTCGCTGTGATTCAGCGGGCGAGCCATTGCGGATCGGGCGCGCACCCTGCTCATGAAATCTTCGAGCGATGAGGCTTGTGTGGTGCTGGCTTGCGTCGGTTGTTCGCGGTTTCGCGTTGCGATGGACGTACCGCCGCTGCGAGCTGCGCAGCCCGTTGTCGCACAGATTGCCACGATGCAGACCCCTGTCCTGAACATGTCTCTCCTCATCGCCGTAGAACGTCACCCTCGATGCGGAGGTGGTCCCGATCGGCCACCCCCGCCCGGTCCTGGCCTAAAACTCGTTGTCTTCGGCCTTGAGTCGCGACTGCCGCCTGACGATGTACAGAACGAACGCGGCTACTCCCACCACGGCAAGAATCGTTGTGCTCATCTGCCTATGCCTCCAATTTCCGTATTCGAGAAGAATTCAATGAACTTGATCGCCGCCGGACCGATCACGACGACGAAGAACGCCGGGAGAAGAAAGAACACGAGGGGAAAGATCAATTTCACCGACAGCTTTGCCGCTTTCTCTTCCGCCCGCTGTCGCCGCTTGACCCGCGATTCTTCGGCGTGCGTGCGCAGGGCCTGCGCCACGCTGGTTCCGAAGCGGTCGGTCTGCACGAGCATGGTGACGAGCGCGCGCACATCATCGACCTGGGTGCGTCTCGAGAAGTTCTTCAATGCTTCCAGCCGAGGCTTGCCTGCGCGCGTCTCGATGTTGACCATCTGGAACTCGTGCGCGAGAGCCGGGTACGACACGGCCAGCTCCTCGGAACATTTGAGAACGGCCTGATCAAGGGCCAGGCCTGCTTCGAGGCTGATGATCAGAAGGTCGAGTGCATCGGGAAGGCCGTTCTGGATCTGCTTCTTACGATTCGCGATCTTCCGGCTCACGACCAGCCCGGGCAGGAGGAAGCCGACGATGGCACCCCCGAGGCCAAAGAACCATCCCGTTCGCAGGCCAGCCACAAAGAAGATCAGGACGAACCCGAGTATGGCCAGTGCGATTTCGGCGATGGAGTACACCAAAACGGCTTTGAAGCCGTGGTATCCCGCCATCGCGAGACGGCGCTGGAGACGGCTCATGTCTTTCGGCGACTTCGGAATGTACGCCGCGAGCTTCTTCTGCTCATCGGTCGGGCTGTCCAGCAGAAGCGGGTCGCTGATCAACAACCCGCTCTGCGCGTCGCCGCCGAGTGCGAACAGCCGCCGGCGGCCGGGCGCGGCTCGTCCCAGCAGGGCGGACGTCGCCGCACCGGCAAGTACGGCAACGGACGCAAACAGTGCGATCAAGCCAATGGTGATTTCAGACATGCGCTCCTCAGTACTCGATCTGAATCAGCTTGCGGACGATCAACGAGCCGATGACCTGCAGCACGATGCCGGTGATGATCAACTGGACGCCCAGCGGTGAGTTGGTGAGAGTCTTCAAGTGCTCCGGGTTGATTGTGAAGAGCACGGTCGCAAGACTCGGGGGCACTCCGATGAGCACCCACCCACTGATTCGCGCGTGCGCCGAGACGACCTGGATCTGCCGCTTGACCTTGAACCGATCGCGAATGACGACGGCAATGTTGTCGAGAACTTCAGCCAGGTTGCCGCCCGCATCGCGCTGAATCAGAACCGCGGTGACGAAGAATCGCGCGTCCAGCAGCGGGATTCGCCGGGCGAACTCTTTCAATGCATCCGGAAGCGCCCGCCCGAAGTTCTGTTCGTCGAACAGGAGCTTGAACTCCGGGCCGATGGGCTTGGCCATCTCCTCAGACACCATCTGCAGCCCGGTCGTGAATGTATGCCCGGCCTTCAACGCTCTGGACATCAACGCCAGCGCTTCGGGAAACTGCTCCTCGAACTTGCGCACGCGACCGTCGCGCTTCTTCCGCATCACGGTGGTCGGCAGCGTCATCGCAAAGAGCCCCGACGGTATCGCCGCCACTAACATCCCAGTGACCTTCAGGACCACGAAGGCGGCCGCGAACCCGCAGGCAAGCGAGATCAACAGGAACGTGCCCAGTTGCACGCCGGTGCCGGACTGATCGAGCAATTCCTCGAC
>JBKPNV010000210.1:0-4046 GCA_046732795.1 Acidobacteriota bacterium | reverse complement strand
TGGGCGCCTATGCCGCCGCCAAAACCGCGCGCGGGAATCGTCGCGACGGTGACTTCAGGCGGCACGAACGCTTCACTATTCGGGATGCCGCTTACGACGCCCCTGGCATCGAGTACGAACGGACCTGGAGGACCCGGGTCGAGGGACTGCGCTGCGGCGTCATGGGCTGCCGCGATCGCCAGAAGCAGGAAGGCCAGCGCGAACCGACATCCGGTTCTGATGAGCGTGACGATAGCCGCCACTACCTCTTCCTGGCTGGCGCCACATCAACCCCGACTAACTTGGCGCGATCGATCGACTGCTTGATGAAGCCCGACGCGCGCAGCTCGGCGACGAGACGTTCGATGGTTTCCAATCGGGCCGCGTTGCCCTTCGCGACGACAACGCACTGATCCACGTCGAGGAAGCTATCAGGGAGCGCGCGAAGCCGCCCGGCTGATGCCGCTTCGGCCTCGAGCGCGCGCTGCCGGTTGATGGCGAAGGCATCGACGGCCCCGTTCGTCAGGAGCATGTCGACGTCGGCCTGCGGAGGCATGACGTCGAGCACGCGCACGCGCGCCTGTTTCATCGCGCTGCTGACGAAGTGCTCCTGCGTTTGCCCCTTCACCGCGGCCACCGTGACGCCGGCCCGATCGACGTCCTTGCTCGCACGGATCGGCGACGAGGCTTTCACCAGGTAGCTGTTGGCCATGACGACGAAGGCGGGCCCGAAGTCGACTTCACGCGCCCGCATCTCATCGTAGGCAAGAAAACCGATGTCGGCGGTGCCGTTCCGCAGCGCCGCGATCACGCCGCCGGCGTCTGGCGCCGACGCGATCGCCACAGCAATGCCGAGTCTCCTGGCCAGCTCGCGCGTCAGGTCCGGAACCGTGCCGCTCGTGTCCCCCGTCTTCGTGTCGACCCGCCCCTGGACAGGGTTGCCGCCGAGAAACACGGCGCGCAGTGTTCCGGTCGGCGCCAGCGTCGCGGCGGGCGATTGCATGCTCGCGACGACGCCACACGAGGCGATCGCGGCCACCGTCATCAGCCACTGTATCCGCCACGTGACTCTCCCCATACCAGTGGCCAGTATCCGCTGCAAAGTAATACTCACAACCGGCCTCCAACTGCGATCTCCCGGCCGCGACATCGGAGCGGCCGGTCGTAATTCGTGACGGGCATGCCACTAATATCCTTTCGCGACGTCCGCCGGCTGCTGCCCGCGCGACTGTTGAACGATGCGCACGCCGGCACTCGCACCGATGCGGGTGGCACCAGCCGCCACCATCGCCTTGACGCCCTCCAGCGTCCGCACGCCTCCCGAGGCCTTGATCCCCATGGCTTCCCCGACGACTCGCCGCATCAGCGCGACATCGTCGGCCGTGGCTCCGCCCGGCCCGAAGCCGGTGGACGTCTTGACGAAGTCGGCGGCCGCAGCCTTGGCCAGCGTGCACGCCGTGACCTTCTCCTGCTCGGTGAGCAGTGCCGTCTCGATGATGACCTTGCTCACGACACCGGACTCGTGACAGGCGGAGGTCACCGCGCGAATATCGCGCTCCACGAGATGCAGGTCGCCCGACTTCAACGCGCCGACATTGATGACCATGTCGATTTCCTGCGCGCCGTCGAAGATGGCGCGGCGCGTCTCGTACTGCTTGGTATCCGCCGTCGTGGCGCCCAGTGGAAATCCGACGACGGAACACACAGCCACGGCGCTGTCGCGCACGAGACGCGCGCACGTGGCCACCCAGGTTGGGTTCACGCAGACGCTGGCAAATCCATATTGGGTCGCCTCTCGGCAGAGCGTTTCGATCTCGGCCTTTGTCGCATCCGCCTTCAACAGCGTGTGGTCGATCATCGCCGCCACGTCGCCGGCGTCACCGCCGACCGCATGGAGCCCGAGGCGAGTGGCCCCGGCCTGCACCAGCGGCGCGACCCGGCTGGGACAGCACTCGTACAGAACCGCGTGACACGAACACCGGATTGGCGCGCGTCCGGCGCCGGCCGCGGCCAGCTCCTCGACGACGATTTGGATGAGACGCTCGAGATCGACAGACATCAACGGCGCGGGCGGCGTTCCAAATCGCGAATCTTGGCGAGTCGCCGGATGTAGCGGGCTTCGCGCATCGGCGTGTCCAGGAACGTATTGACGATCGCAATCGCCTCATCCTTGCTGACGAGCGTGGCGCCGAGTGCCAGCACGTTCGCGCCATTGTGCTGGCGCGCGTAGCGCGCCAGCGTCTCGTTGAGGCACATTGCCGCGCGGGCGCCCGGCACTTTGTTGGCGGCAATAGTCGAACCGAGGCCCGCGCCGTCGATGACGATCGCGGCATCAGCCTCACCGCGTGCGACAGCAAGCGCGGCGGACGCCGCCGTGTCAGGATAGTCCACCGGGTCGCTCGTGGACGTGCCCAGATCGTGCGCGCTCACTCCCCTGCCGCGCAGGTGGTGGACGATCGTCGCCTTGAGCGCGACCGCGGTGTGGTCGCCGGCGATCGCGACGGTACGAATCGTCGCGGCTGGAGCCAAATCTACCGCGTCAGGATCGGAACCTTCGCGGACGACGGAGATGCGCCGCGCCGTGAGCGTATCCTGCGCGAGCGGCGTGATGTGACCTCCGGCGACCAGCATGATGGTGCTGCCGGACTCGAGCACGCGCGCATCGGCTTCGGTGATCATCTGAAAACGTTTCACGATCCGGCGCTATGTTACCCTTGCGAGCACGACCGCTCAACCAGGGTCTCTGCCGCGCGTTTTGTGCGCGGTGCGGTGGAGGCATGCAGACACTCATCTCCGAGGACACTCTTCAACAACGCGTGGCCGCTCTCGCACGCGAGATCTCCAGCGACCATCCCAACGGCGTGCACATGGTGTGCGTGCTCAAGGGGGCGTTCATGTTTCTCGCGGATCTCGTACGCGCGATGACGTGCGAGGTCACCCTCGACTTCATGGCCGTTTCGAGCTACGGCCTGAGCACCCGTTCATCCGGGCAGGTCCGCCTCATGAAAGATCTCGATTCGGCGCTCGAGGGGCGTGCCGTCGTCATTGTCGAGGACATCGTCGACACGGGGCTGACGCTCGCCTACCTGCAGGACATTCTGCGCGCGCGCGGCCCGCGCAGCCTGAAGACCGCCTGCCTCCTCAGCAAGCCGTCGCGACGGAAGACCGATGTGCCGGTCGACTATATCGGGTTCACGATCGAGGACGTGTTCATCGTCGGCTACGGGCTCGATTCAGGCGAGCGTCACCGGAATCTGCCGCATCTCGCGGTCGTCAACGACTGATCGCCGCCGGCTTCACGGCGGCGCGGACCTTGTCGGCCCATGATCGCGCCTCGGCGAGGATCGCCGCCGCATCGAGCGTCAGTACCGTGCGGTCGCGCATCAAGATCCGGCCGTTCACGATCGTGTTCCGCACGTCGTCGCCGTGGATCACGTAGACGAGATGGGACAACGGATCGTACATCGGCGTCTGCCGCGCCCCGGACACTGACACCGTGATGAGATCCGCCTTCTTCTTCGGTTCGAGCGATCCGATCCGAGTCTCCATCCCGAGCGCGCGCGCCCCCCGAATCGTGGCCATCTCGACGACGGTGCGTGCATTGAGCGTCGTGGGATCGACCGTTTCCTGCTTGTGCAGCAACGCGGCCACGCGCATGGCCTCGAACATGTCGAGATCGTTGTTGCTCGCGGCGCCGTCAGTCCCGAGTCCGACCGCGATACCGGCGCGCAGGTAGGCAGGAACCGGCGCCACACCACTGGCTGTCTTCATGTTGCTTTCCGGGTTGTGCGACACGCCCACCCCGTGCATCTTGAGCACTTGCATGTCGGCGTCGTTGACCCACACCCCGTGCGCGGCGAGCACGCCCGGACCGAGGAATCCAAGGCTCTCGAGATACGCAACCGGGGACGACGCCCGGCGTTCCTGAGCGATTTTCGTCTCCTCGTTCGACTCAGCGAGGTGGATCAGCGTCGGCACGTTGTACCGCTTCGACAGCTCGCGTGCGGCTTTCAGCGTCGGACCGTCGAGCGTGTAGATCGCATGCGGCGCGACCGCCGGCGTGATCA
>JBKPNV010000209.1:0-12196 GCA_046732795.1 Acidobacteriota bacterium | reverse complement strand
CCCAGGCCGCGGCGGCGGCGCGTCATGAATCTGTCCGATGCAGGCGCTGCGGCAATCGATTCCGTTCGCTTCAGTAAAGATACGTGTCGTCCGCCCTCGAAGTTTTCACCCTCGACAAACAAGACCGTGACGTTGTCTTTGCCGCCGGCCGCGTTGGCCGCCGCGATCAGTTCGCGGACAACCGCCTCCGGGTCGCCCGCCCATACCGTTGCCGCGTTCAGCATGGATCCCGAATCCACCAGATCGCTCAGGCCGTCACTGCACAGCAGGATCGCGTCGCTGGCGTCGAAGGGAATCTCGTGAATATCGACGAATTCGGCATCGCAGGGTGAATGAGGTTCGGATCCCACGTCGCGATAGACCTCGTTGCGACGGGGATGTCGCATCGCTTCGAGCTCCGAGAGCTCGCGCGCATCCTCACGCTCGCCGACCGGCGAGTGATCCCTGGTTACTTTGTCGATGCGCCCATCACGAAGTTTGTAGAGCCGTGTGTCTCCGACGTGTCCGATGGTGGCCCTTCCGTCCTTGACGACGGCGATCGTGAGCACGCATGCCATGCCGTCCCATTCCGGCCGGCTCGACGCCAGGCGGTAGATCTCGTTGTTGGCAATCGCAATCGCCTCACGCACACGCTCGACGGTGGGACCGGTTTCGCGCTCGAGACGCTCGCGGACCATGGCGAGAGCGATGTCTGCCGCTCTGCCGCCGGCAGCCTGACCGCCGATTCCATCGATGACGATGAACAGACCGCGCGCTTCGTCGACGTGGAATCGATCCTCGTTCACGTCGCGCTGAAGGCCCGGATCGGTCCCTCCTGCTGCAACGAGCGTCTCGATCGCGCGGGTGTGTGTCATGCGTACCGTCGTGTCCGGCGTCAGCCGGACCTCAGATGGAATCAGCTTCAGCCGGACGCAAGGCTCAACTCGAAATGCAAGTGAACGGTGTCGGCCAGGCCGATACGGACCCTAGTGGACAACGGCGTCTCCATCCCGTTCTCGCGCTTGCTGCCATCCACCTCGTCGTAGCCGCGCGGCACATGTCGCCCGTTGAGTGTCGTGCCAAGCGTGCTGAGATCGATCAGGAAGAAGCGCCCGCTCTGGGCATCTCGCCGAATCCTGGCATGTTCTCGTGAGACGTCCGCCGACGAGACGATCTTGATGTCCACCGGATACGCGATGCCACCGCGACCGATCGTCACGGAATCCTTGACGATGTCGATCGCGTGATGCCCCGCGTCATCGTCGTACGTCAGCCGGGCGAAGATAGGCGCGGCCGGCGGCGGCGGTGTGGCATCTTCAGACGAGCGCTGGCGCGTGGTAACGCGCTGACCGAGGTGGATGGTCGTGATGCGGCGAGTACGTTCCCCTGCGCTCAGCTCGGGATTCGCCGGCAAGCGCAGCTCGGAGTCGATAAGGATCGCGCCTTCTGCCACCTCGCCGTCCGGGTCGGCCAGGAACTCGACGTGCCATTCAGCCGCTGCCCGCTCGACTGATGGTTGCTGCCTGCCTTTGAGGCGATCGGCGTATCGTCGAATCACGGAACGCCTGTTCAACGCATCCAGCTCTTCGGCCAATGCCCGCATCGTTTCGTCCTGCAAGACCGGGATGATGCTTTCAAGGCGTGCGTACTCAGTCGGATGCAAATAGACCAGATACCGGCTGGGCGCGAGGATGGAGTATCGCAGCGGCTCGAGGTTGCGGCGCATGTTCTCGATCACGGCCTCGATAAGATCACGGGCAGGCCGGCGAGGCACGTCCAAAACCGCCTTGTTTGCAGTTGACACAAACATGAACGATAGAATCCCGGACACAGGATGACGCAGCGCTGAAATGGAAGTCCTAAAGAATCGCGAAGGATTTTCCAAGTCTTGGAGCCGGCCGTGAGAGTGCGGTTTGCCCACTTCGCTCTGGACTCCGACACGCGGCAGTTGCTCCGCGATGGTGAAGACGTCCATCTGTCGCCGAAAGCCTTTGCCGTGCTGAGTGTCCTGCTCGCCAAACGGCCGAACGTGGTCGCCAAGGCCGATCTGTTTGGCGAGGTCTGGCCCGATGTCTTCGTGGTCGATGCGAATCTCAACGTCCTCGTCGGTGAGATCCGACGGGCGCTGGACGATGATGCGCAGTCGCCGCGTTTCATCAGGACCGTCCACGGAATCGGCTATGCCTTTTGCGGGCAGGTGACTGAGCCCGACCGCCCCTCGGGTGGTGGTCGTGTCCGGCTTCAGCCGGAGCGTTTTATCGAAGGCGGAGCCGCCGTACGCTTCTGGCTGGCCTGGAAGAACCAGACCTTTTCGCTGGAGGAGGGGGACCACATCATCGGCCGTGACCCGAGATGTGAGGTGTGGGTCGATCACTCTGGCGTGTCGCGGCGCCACGCACGCATTCGCATCGAGGGCGGAGAGGCACGTCCAGTTCTGACCGACCTGGAGAGCACGAACGGTACATTCGTCGCCGGGAAGCGGATCACAGAGGACACACCGTTAACGGATGGGGATGCAATCAAGGTGGGATCCGTGACGCTGAAGTTTCGTGAGTGGACGGAACACGCCTCGCGAACGAGGCGCATACGCGGCCGGACACGCGCGACCGACGAACGTTCATAGCCTTGCAGTCGTTCACCGGATGAGCTCGCCGCAGTGCTGAGGGACCAGCTACACTTGCAACCACTGATGCGTTTCTTTGTGCGTAGGCTTTTGCTGTCGATTCTCGCGACCTCGTGCGTCGTGCTCGTCTCAGCGCAAGCCAACCAACTTCACCTGGTGTCGACTGCGTGGCCGCCATTCACGAACGCACCCGGACAGCCGCGGTTCGCGCTCGATCTCGTCGAGGCGGCGTTCGGCCGCGTCGGGCTGAGCTCGAACACGACGATCGTCGACGCCGGCCAGTTCACCTCGTCGCTCCTCAACGGTCCGTACGATGGCAGTGCCGCCGCGTGGAAGGATGCCGACCGCGAACGTGTGTTGCTCTTCTCCCAGCCATATCTGGAGAATCGATTGATCCTGGTCGCGCGACGCGGCGGCGATGTCGCGGCAAGCTCACTGGCCGCCCTCAAGGCCAAGCGCATTGCCATCGTCGAAGGATATTCGTACGGTGACGCGGTGGACAACGCGGGCCCGGTGTTCGTGCGGGCGCGCAGCGAGGAAGACAGCCTCAAGCGTCTCCTCGCCAGTGAGGTCGATTACTCGCTGATGGACGATCTGGTCGTGCAGTACATCGTCAGCAACTACGCGACCGAAGCACGGACACGTCTGCAGGTCGGCACGACGCCGCTGGTGACACGAGCGCTCTACCTGGCCGTAAGACGGTCGCGCCCGGATGCCGAATCGATCATCAGCCGCTTCAACTCACAGCTCCGCAGCATGATTGCGGACCGCACTTATCACCGGCTTCTGCATGTCGACTGGATTCGCGCCGACGTAGACGGTGATGGTCTCGCTGAGAACGTCCCGCAGAGCGATCAGGGTGGCCGTCTCGAGCCATCACGTTCCTATGCGCTCTTCTCGAGTGAACAGCCGACATCGCCCTCGATCACTACGCCGCAGCGCTTTTATTTCGGCGGCACCACCTACAACAGTTGGGCGGCCGTGCCGGATCGTTACAAGGTCGAGGATCCACTCCACAAGGATCCGAATCGATCCGTCGTTCCGATTTTCAAGTTCTCCTGGTGAAAGCGCGCGGCGGAAGCCGACACTCCGGGGTAAAGCACAAACGCAGGGCGCCCAGGGGAGCGGAGATGCTCGGGGGGCGCGTCCGCACCGGGCGGGCGACGGTCGAGCTGCTGCACCATCTCAACGGTGGCGCGCTCGTGTCTCTACCGCCGCGCTTGTGCAGCGGCACAGCTAACACGTAGCACCAAAGGCCTATCGTCTCTCCATTTCTCGTTCGCTATAGTCGCTAGGGACAGGGCGTTGTTCTTGCTGGGCGATTGTCGACGCGGACCTCCTCCTCCGACCGCGACGTCCACGGATAGATGCGCAACGCGTGGCCTTTGTGTGTTCGGAGCGTAAAGGAGCAGTGAAATGAGCTTAACGAGTCTCAGACGGTTGATGGTGCTGACCTTCGTTGTCCTACTCGGGACGACTTCAATCGCGCGTGCACAGTCCAATGCGCCCGATCGTCCGTGGACTGCGGAGTTCGCGATCGGTTGGGACAACGGGATCACCGGCAATATCAACTCGAGCGGAATCGGAAGCATCAACAATCAGGTGGTGGTCATTACAAGGAATTCCTACAACGATGTATACGGCGCCGGTCTGCATCTTCGCTTCGGCGGCGGCTATCTCTTCAAGCCGAACACCGAGGCACGTGTGACATTCACGTTTCAATCGCTCGACGCAGATTACGTCGTGCGGATGGGTGACTACGGCGCATCGAACCTGTATGGCCAATACACCGACTATCAGACATTCGGCATCGACTTCGGCCTTCGCCGTTACGGCGATATCTCACCGAAGGTACGCGCATACGGTGAAGGAACGATCGGCTTGGGATTCATCGACAAGACGGACGTGACGCTCGTGGCGCCAGGAGCCAATCTTGTGGGCCAGGCCAATGATTTTTACGATCAGACAACCGCCTTCACGTTTGGTGTAAATGTCGGCCTGCTGGTCCAGACCAATCCGCGCATGGGGTTCTTTGGCCAGCTGGGCGTTCGCCGCACGAGCGGATTGGCCGAAGTCGATGATCTCGTCGGGACCGGTCTCGACACGATCAACGACAAGAGCCAGCGCTGGACGCTTCCCTTCATCGGCGGCGTGCAGTTTCGGTTCTAAGGTCTGGCGGTCGCCTGAGTGGTATTCACCGTCCCCGTTCGACGCCGACGAGCGACCAACCGCCTGACGTGCGCCGGAAAAAGAACGTCGATGGAGTCGCCCATCCAGGCTGCTGCGCGTGAGTCGCGGTCACGCTGACGCCGATGAAGTCGCCCGTCAGCCCTTCTGGAACGCGAGCCGATCTGCTCGACACCGTCATCGCTCCCCCGACGGTTGTTCGCTGATCGGTCGCGTTGTCGAATCGAAACCAGTTGAGCGAGTACCGCTCTGGCGGTGTTGCCGCCTTCGCATCGACGGCGGCATTGGTGAACGTCAGCGATCCGTCTGCTGACAGGGCCAGATCAGCGACGGGGCACACCTCGTTGATCCAGGCAGCGACGACCTTGTTGCGGCGCGCAATGATGGTGTTGGTCACGAAATCGGTCGCGGCGCGGTCGCTGTATCTCGCCTTCTCGACGATCGAACGAATCGCCTCGTCCGAAAACTTCGAGACGATGCGCGCAGCCCAGAACGCATCGTCGGGACGCATGTTCGCGAAGGCCGGGTTGGGATATTCCGGTTTCCACGTGAGCGGGTCGAATCGATCCGCTTCGAGACGCCCGACCGAGGGCGGCACGTCTGGATAGTCGATGGTCATCCACGGCCGCACGTAAAGCCCCAGCGTCACCATCGACAGCCATCCCGGCTTCTGCTCGAAGATGTATTCGTTCCCCGATCGGTGCCGCTGGGCGAAGATCGTTCCGCTGCCGAGGATGGAACCGAAGTCGAACATGTAGTGCTTGATCCAGGTGCGCCCGTTGGTCGTCTCCAGCATGTCGAGGCTGTTCACGCCGCGCGAATCGTCGTGATTGAGCCAGGCAGCAAAGACGCGCGCGCCGCGGAGCTCGCGCCGGTGCTCGTGCTCCACGAGGTCGTTCGGGTCGTCAGGGCGCTTGCCGTAATAGCGGAAGTTGCCAAGCGGCGCGCCGGATGCGAAGCGGCTGACCAGCACGCGGTAGCGTCCGTTCTCGAGGCGCGCGGCGCGGTTGAAAACGTTGTCGAGATCGTATTTCTTCATCGAACGGCGCCGGCCGTTCAGCGGATCGCGAATCGTGGCGCCGTCTGCGATGACGAGCGATTCGCGACTGATCTCCGCGAGATAAACGTCGACGACGTTATAGCCGATGGCATGGTAGAAGGCAGTTCCAATGATCTCGGCGCCGCTTGCCAGCTCCGGATTCGAGGGCGGATCGATTTCGATCTGATACGTCTGCCCCTGCGGGTCAGTCATGCGGAAGCCGGGCTGCACACCGGTGGTCTTGCCGCCGGAGACCTTCCAACTGGCGACGTCGACGCTCTCGGCACGATCTGGTCCTCTGACAATCTCGGCGACGGTGATCGCGTTGCGGCCGATGCGATTGGTGAACCAGCTCGAGTCCGGGACCTCGTCGACGGTATTGACGTTGAGCGCACGAACATCCCGCCGTTCGCCGGGTTGCCCGAATGTGTTGATGACGAAGTCGTAGCCGTTGGTGTCTTCGATCGGCACGGCCTTCACGGGCATCGCGCGGTCGTCGTCCACCCAGAGCGGATCGTCAGCATAGAAACGCGGTGAGGCCGATCGAGCCGACGAGATGGTGGCCACGGCAAGCAGCCCGATGATCGCGGCAAGCCACATGCGCCGGGCATCGGCACCCACGCAACGGGCTCGCGTGAGCATCGCCCTAGAAAATGCCGCCAACAACGATATACAGGTGCTTCCCATCAGCGCTCCCGAAGGCCGCATCAACACGGAACACGACGCCGTTGTTGGTGTTGAAACGGAACCCTATGCCGTAATCTTTTTCGAGATCCTGGAAATTGAGAGCGCTGCGTTCGTTCGCAACCTTGCCGGCGTCGTAAAAGAGCGCGCCGTCGAACCCGCTCCAGATCTCCCAGCGGTACTCCGCCTGCGCCAGAATCGCGTGCGGCGCGCGGAACCGATATTCGCGAAAGCCGCGCAGCGTGTCGTTGCCACCCAGCGTGGGCATGAAAAAGAACGGCATCGTCTGGCCGGCCTCGGTATCCGAGGTCGACACAAAGAGGCGCGCCGCAATCACCCGACGGCCGGCCAGGAAGCCAAAGAACTGGCGCACGTCTGCGTCGAGGCGATTGAACGTAAACCGATTGGTACTGTGATCGTCGTAATGTGAGAAGTCGAAGCGATACCAGCCGCCCTTCTTGGGATTGAGCGGTTCGCGGTAGTCGACTTCAATGAATCCTTCGGATCGCAGAAAATCCGAGCGGCTGGTGATTCCGGGTACCTCGAATGGAGAAAACATATCCGGCACGCTCGGAATTCGATCGTTTTCCCCCGCTCCGAGCTTCGGTTCCAGGTATTCCATCGCTCCGCCAACCAGCAGGTACTCGAAGGGCCTCACGCCGGCGCGCCCGCCGAAATGGTTCGTGCGGATCGCATAGTCGGACTGATCGTCCCGGTTGGAATCCGGGCCGAGCCCAAAGAAGTTTTCCTGCGGATAGTCGCGATGGCTGGCCCAGGTCTCGAGGTAGAGATGGTTGTTGGCGAGGCGTGGGAACCTGAGCCGCGCTTCAGTCGCCCAGTACCGCTTGATACTGCCGGCCGCCCACAATTCGAGCGCGCCCTTGTTGGAGAAGAGATCGCGATCGCGAAAGCCGACGCCGTACGCGAATCCGCTCCCAGTGGTCAACGAGCCGAGCTTCGGGTGAATGCCTTCGCGATCGAGGAGGAAGATAGCCTTGTTCTCGGCGAAGTTCATGGCGCGCTCGAGGCCGCCGGGCTGGAAAGGCTTTACCTCCTTGGCCTGCTGCTCCCTGCGCTGCCGGTCGGCCTCTTCGCGTGTCGCCGGCTCCTGCGACCAGGCGACGGTGGGTGCGAAGATCACCAGCGCCCAACACAACACGACATGACGCTGCATGGCTGAGCAGTTTACATCGAGGGCATCACGGCAGCCGTGACGTCAGCTGCGAAATCGCTCGAGCAGGCTTTCCACTTTGGATGATTGCTGTTGATCGGCCGACCCGATGAAGTGAAAGCGTTTCAGCGCGTCAGCTCCCCAGAATTTGCCGACGGTTATCAGGAGATCGAGGTCAGGTCGAATCGAATCCGTAACCAGTGTTTTCGAGGCGACCTCCTGCAGTTGCGCGTAGCTCAGTTCCCGCAAGTGCTTCGTGTGGCGACCGTGCCTGACGAGATGGTCCGACACAGGCACGTGCTCGACCAACACGTTCAAGAGCCGCTCGAGCCAATCTGCCGAGAGCCGCATCAGAACGGTCCGAAACCACATCAGGGTGACCAGCTTCCTCATTTCGGATCCGTCGATCGGAATCTCTGACGTGGCGCCATTGCTTGCCAGTGCCAGCGCCGTCGGATCGGAACGATTCACGGCGACCGCAAACTCCCAGAACGTCGCGAATGCAGGCGCAGGCACCGATTCGACCAGGGCCGGTTCCATGTCTTCGTCGAGCTCGATCGCCTCATCGAGAACGACGGCCGGTGGTGCAGCAGGAAGCGGTTCGCCAGGCAGTCGGCTCGAGACAGCAGTCGTACGCACGCCTCTCTCGAGTGTCCAGTCGACCTCGAGCGGCGGATGGGTACCTGTGTATTCGGCGAACAGCGCCGTCACCCCCCACGGCTTCGGCGTTCCCACGGCGCGGGCGTAGAGCGGGCTGTAGGGACTCCTGGAATCGACACCAAGGGCGCTCGCGAGCCGCCCCTTGATCTTGGCATCGACGACGTTGGACCAATCTCCCTGAATGCAGATCAGAGACGTGCCGGCAGGCTTGTGGAAGGCGTAATACGGGTTTTCGCAGCAGTGGCGAGCCGCTTCTTCCACCAGGGCATCGCTCGGCTCGGATCCCTCCGCTGGATCGATTTCCGCGAATCCGATTCGCAGCCGTCCCTGTCCGGCAAACAGCACCGACAGATCGGACGGATCGACCTGAGACAGATCCCAGAGGACATAGATCAGGCCACGCAGGCCCCTGGCGATCGGAAGATTCATTCGTTCCCATACGATCGGCTGTGCCTGCGGATCCCGGTCCATGTACCCACGGTCGTTCAGAATCTCAATCAGGCGGATTCTGGCCGCATCGAAATGCTCGATGACGTTCACCGCATGGTCGTAGTGGCGCTTGTCGACTTCGTGACGCTCGAACGACGGTCGCACGAAAATGGGAATCACGAGCTTCTTCTGCTCGCGCGCGATTTGCGCGAGTGGAAACATCGTGCCCGAACCGGTGCCTTTGCCGCCCGTGCCAATAAGGATGATGATCGAATGCCTGCTGAAAAGAGACTCGACTTCGCTGCGCGATTCCTCGAGCGCCTGCCGCGCGACTTCTGGATTGTGTCTCGCGCCAATACGGCCGGTCGTCTGTGTCCCGATGAGCAGCCGCTCGTCCTTGGGCAAGTCGGACAACGCGAACTCGTTCGTATCCAGGAAGCGCGTGGTGACGGCGCGCCGCAACCGGTCGGCGTACTTGGAGTCGGCTTTTTGTGTCACGGTCAGGTCGCGTCGAAACGACGCCTTGACCGATCGCAGGATATTTCCGCCGCCGCCGCCGGCGCTCAAGAGGAGGATGTTCATGTCACACCTGTGTGCTTCTGACCAACCTTGAATCGAAAAGGGACGACGACCCATCCCGCTTGCGTATAGAGAGGGCCGCTCACGAACGAGTCATCGGCGAGCAGTCGAAGAATTCGAACCACGTCGTACTCGACGTTTTTCCTGTGATCTGAAAGATTGGGATAGCGCCGTCCCTGACCGGGTGCGAGCAGAATCTCCAATTTCGCGCGAGCCGGACTGAGACGCAGCCGCGATCGGACCGGACGTTCCGCGGGTTGCTGGATCAGAGGTCGCTCGAACTCCGAGACAAACCGGTAGGCGAAATGCCGCATGACAATCACCACGGTACTTCTGCGGCCGACGTAGTGGTCGAGGATCCTCCACGTGAACCACGGCACGATAACCGTAAAGCCAAGCCACACCCATGTGACGTCGACTCGATCCAGTCCACGAAGGTCGATAGGATCCAATACGCGAAGGATGTTGGACGCTGCGGTCTCGACCGTCGCACTTCTCGCGGCCGTCTGCAGCGGCTGGGGACTCGCAACTGGAGGGTCCGGCACTCGAGCTGGTTCGATCTGGCTGACTTGCTGAACGCTGGCCTGATTCGTCTCCTTGACGATACACACACTCCAGCCGCGACGAATACGGTCGTATTGCGACTTGGGAACGGACCTCGACGATGAGTCGACGACCTGGAACCATGGCTGATACTCGTTGCGCGTATCGCCAGTCAGACGGCGGGCCAGTTGTGCAGCGCTCTCGCGCGCTCGGATTGGATAGCAGACAGACGACTGTGAAAAAGCGACGGTCGGGACGATCGCCAGTGCAAGGACGAGCGGCAGCGAACACCTTGAAATTCTTATGATCGGCCGCATTCGTTAGCTCATCCGTTCTGGCCTTCGATGGGAGGTAGAGGGCTACGACTCAAGCTACATGCCAGCGCGTCGGCCCCACTAGTGTAGCCATTTGCCGATCGCTCGTCGGCCCGAGGTGGTTATTCGACCATACCTGTCCCGACGCGAGGTCGCTCACACGCTCAAGCGTTCGACGTCGGTGCCGAGGAACCCGCCTGACTGGTGCGCCCACAGCGACGCATAGATTCCGTCTGCCGCAACGAGATCATCGTGCGTGCCCTGCTCCACGATGGCACCTTGCTCGACGACGACCAGCCGATCCATCCGCCGCACGGTCGAGAGACGATGGGCAATGACGATGGCTGTGCGGCCGGCAAGCAAGGTCCAGAGTGCCTCCTGGATCAGCGCTTCGCTCTCCGAATCGAGCGAGCTCGTCGCCTCGTCGAGGACGAGGATCGGTGCATCCTTGAGGATGGCGCGCGCGATCGCGACGCGCTGACGCTGCCCGCCCGAGAGTTTTACTCCACGCTCGCCCACCAGCGTGTCGTAGCCGTTCGGCAACGACTCGATGAATGCGGCCGCATGGGCCAGCTCGGCTGCCCAGTGCACCTCGGCGTCGGTCGCTCCCGGCCGGCCCACCCGGATGTTATCGGCAACGCTGCGATGGAACATCGATGGATCCTGCGGAACGTAGCCGATGCTTTCGCGAAGCGCCGCTTGCGGGATCCGCGCGACCGACTGGTTGCCAACAAGGATCTCGCCGCGCTCGACGTCGGCGAAACGGAGCAACAATCGCGTCAGCGTCGTCTTGCCGCCACCGGATCGCCCGACGAGTCCCACTTTCGTGCCCGCGTCGATACGCAGTGAGAAGCGGTCGAACAGGAGCGGCTGCTGTGCCCCGTATCGAAAGCTGACATCCTTCATCTCGACGCTGAAGCTGGCCGGCGCGAACGGCTCCGCCGCCACATCGTCGACGACGGCCGGCGGCTCCAGCAGCAGTTCCGCGAACTGCGCGGCATCGGTCAGCGCGCCTTCGAGATTGCGGTAGATCCGGTTGAACTCCCAGACGACGCGCGTCGCGGTCGCGTAGTACGTGAAGGTGATGAACACCACCTCGAGACTCGCTCCCGTGCGGCCGCTCGTGGCCAGCGCCACGATCAGGCCGAGCGTGTTGGTGATCACGAACATCGGCGCCGTCACCATGTCCACGCGCGTGTTTTGATAATCCCACGATCGCTGGGCCTTGGCACCGTAGTCGCCAACGTTGTGCGCGTGGATGCGGGCCTCGTCCGATTCGCGCGCGAAGGCACGGACCGTTTCAGCGTTCGCAATCGAATCGGCGACGTGACCGGACAGTGCGTTCGACGCGGCCTCACGAACATCCACGAGCCGGCGGCGCCGGCGGATGAGCGGGATGACCATGGCGCAGGTGGCTGACAACATCGACGCGAGCACGAGCACCAGCCACGGCGAGTACGTCCACAACACCGCCGCCGCGAATCCCAGCGGCAGCACATTGCCCGCCACCTGAAAGGCGAGCACGTCAAAGACGTCCTCGAAGCGGCGGGCGTATCCGAGCGCCCTCTTGGTCAGCGAGCCGGCGAAGTTGTTGTGGAAAAACGACAGGTCCTTGGCGAGCAGTTCATCCATTGCTTCGACATAGAGCGCTTCCATGCCACGGATCTCGGCGCGAATCATCAGCGCGATCGCGATGCGCCATGTGACCTGACCCGCGAGCCACAGGGCTGCGAACGTCAGGATGTAGGGCACCATCTCGGAGAGCGAAAGGCGGGCCTCGCCGGCAAAGGCGCCGAGGATCTTCGCAACGACGAGCGGCGGCGCGTACACGGTCAACACGTCACCCAGTGCCGGGAGCAGCAGCGCCGGCATCGCGATCCAGGGTCGTCGCATGATCTGCGCAGCGTAACGGCGCAGCACGAGCTGAAGCGACTGGCTCAGGCGTCGCGGGTCGCGAGGAGCATCAAGGGGCGCAGTCATTTGGAGAT
>JBKPNV010000208.1:0-32580 GCA_046732795.1 Acidobacteriota bacterium | reverse complement strand
CAGTCCGACTTGTTCGAGTGCCTCTGCCGCGCGGCGTCGCCGCTCCTTCGCCGGCACCGGCTTGCCGTACAGCATCGGGAGCTCGACGTTTTCGAGTGCGCTCGTGCGCGGCAGGAGATTGAACCCCTGGAAGACGAAACCGATCTCGTGGTTTCTCACCAGCGACAGGTCGCGCTTCGACAAACGTGAGACATCGCGTCCATTGAGCAGGTAAACACCGCTCGTTGGACGATCGAGGCAGCCTGCCAGGTGCATGAACGTCGACTTGCCGGAGCCTGACGGCCCGGTCAGAGCCACGAACTGCCCGCGTGGGATCTCGAGTGAGATGCCGCGCAACGCGCGTACTTCGATTTCGCCGACCGCATACGTCTTGGTGAGATCACGTACGGCGATGACAGTAGTCTCGTTCATCGCGTGCCTCCTCGTCGTCCGGTCCCGCCACGGCCGCCAAAAGGCAGCAGCGGGGATGTGGCCGGGGTGGCAGCGGCTGGAGCCGTCGCCGCGGCGGTTCCGGTAATGACGGGCGTGCCCGCCGACAAATCGCCTTCAAGAACGGCGGTATCCCTGCCATCACTGATGCCTGTGCGCACGGCCACACGCGTCGGTCGATTCTGGGCGAGCACCCATACTGCTCCCCTGTCATCGTCACGCGGCGTTGATCCGCCACCGGCAGCGCGTGCCGTCCTTGCGCCGCCGCTGCTTGCGGGCTTGAATTGCAGCGCTGCGTTCGGCACCTTCAACACGTCTGCGGCGCGTCCGGTTTCGATCGTGACCGCCGCCGTCATGCCCGGCTTCAGTTTCAAACCAGGATTCGGAACATCGATCACCGTGACATAGCTGACGACGTTCTGTTGCACGACGGGCTGCAGCCGCACCTGGGAGACCGTGCCGGTGAAGGTTTCGTTCGGGTAGGCATCGACGCGAAATCTCACGCTCTGCTTCGGCGTAATCTCGCCGATGTCCGATTCATCGATGTTCGCGTTGACACGCATCTCCGTGAGATTGCGCGCGATGACGAAAAGCGTCGGGGCCTGCAGACTCGATGCGACGGTTTGCCCGACGTCGACATTGCGAGCGATGACCACGCCGTCGATCGGTGCGCGGATGATCGTGTGACTGAGATTGACCTGTGCCTGATTAAGTGATGCCTGCGCCTGGACGACCTGTGCCTCGGCACCTTTGACGGCGGCATCTGCCGCGCGCGACGTGCTCTCGGCCGTTTCGAGGTCGGTCGCCGGGATCAGCTGCTTGTCGAAGAGCTCGCGCGCTCGCTTCAACTTGAGCGCCGCGTCGGCGGCCTGCACCTTCGCGCGGTCAGCATCCGCTTGAAGGCGAACGACCGTCGCCTTCGCCTGCTCGACCTGCGTCTCGAAGAGCGAGGCATCGAGCTCGGCGATGATCTGCCCTTTGCGCACCTCCGAGTTGAAGTCGGCGTGCAGCGCGCTGATCGTTCCCGATATCTGGCTGCCAACCTGAACGGTGGTGACAGCCTCGAGCGTGCCGGTCGCCTCGACAGTCGAGACGACATCACCGCGCGAGACGGCGGCAGTCGTAAACGCGGGCGCTTCGGCCTCGACATCACGTCGGTAGTAATAGATGGCCGCAAGCACCGCGACGATGATTACGCATACCGCGACCCATATGGATCTCTTCATGGTTCCTGGCCTCTTTCCAGTTGGACGCAGATTCGCGGCGAGAGTCCGTGGCAGAACTGTGACAATTTGGCGTCGAGGTTCGCGGTCCGAGTTCCGGTCACACAAGGTTCACCTTTCCACCATGTGCGCGCCATGCGCAGTGCCGTCCAATCAATCAGAAGGCGGCAACAAAAGAACCTAGAATCTCCAGAGCCGAGAGCTGGTTGCCCAGAGCCTGGAGCCGAGAGACCGAGTGGAGGCAGTGATGTTTCGATTTCGTTCGTTAGCGACAGGAGTCGCAGTGGTGGCGCTGCTTGCGACGAGCGTGGCATTTGCGCAGGGGCCGCGGGGTGGCGGTCCATTCGGAGGTCGAGGTGGGCGCGGAGCGTTCGGCCCCGGAGGGTTTGCGCTCAACCAGCTGAATCTTTCCGACACGCAGCGCGAGCAGGTTCGCGAGATTCGTGAGCGGTTTCGCGAGCAGACGCAGCAGGTCGCGCAGCGTCTGAACGCGGCGGCCGAGAAGCAGCGTCAGGCAATCGAGACGCTGCCCGTGAATGAGACCCTCATCACCTCGGCTACGCAGGACATGACGGCGGCGCAGGTAGAGATGGCGATCCAGGAGGCTCGACTGAACTCGGAGATCTGGTCGGTGCTGACACCGGAACAGCAGGCGCAGGCGACGAAATTGCGCGCGGATCGGAAAGCGCAGATGGAGCAGCGGCGCCAGGAGTTCCAGAAGCAGCGCCAGAAGGGCCAGTAACCGTCGGCCACGGGTCACGGGACGCAACAACCTGGCCTCTGTTCGCGGCCCGTGGCCTCAGTGGCCGCGGGCCGGGTCCTGTCCTTCGGACCCGGCTGTTACGCGAGTAATTCGCTTACTTTTCCCCGCCGCACTTCCCGCCCGGACAACGATTGTTCTCCTGGCAGACGTACTCGAACAATCCGTCCTTCTCCCACTCCGGCTTCGCGATGATCTCGAACTCCTGTGACCACGGCGCAGTAAAGATCTTTGGGTCATCGATTGTGATCGTGTACGAAATCGCTTTCGGACTCTTCCACCTGAGCCGCTCGATCGTGTGAAGCGCATCGCTATGCATCCGGAACTCGTTCGGATTTGTGTAGTGATGGTCGTCGAGCGCCCAGCGCTTGAAGTTGGTCGTGTCGATGACGAGGGTGTCACCCTCCCATTTGCCGATGGGGTCGCCATCGAACATCGGCTCGAGCCCCTCACGATGCGGCCGCCCATCCAGCGGGATGATGCGCGTGTTGCGCTGGAATTCGTGCACCATCACGAGGCGAGTCTTCGTCTGGAAGAACTGCATCGCGTTGCCGGAGTATGCTGGCGGGAAAACCAGCGGGCATGCAGAAGTCGCGCGGTTCATCATGCCGCGGGTCCCCTGTTCGCGGCTCATAGAACGGCTCGCCGCCCGGTTTGAACGGCGCGAAGCGCTTGCGGTCGAAGATCGTCGCGTTGGAGCGCCCGCGTTCGTCACCCGGTAGATACGTGGGCCACTGATACGTGCCGTTGAAGTCCGGCTTCCCGTCGGCGGTACGTGGGATCGCCGGTGTTGGCGTGTTCTGCGCGGCGAGCGGCGGAAACGTGCTCAGCGCGCCCACCGCGAGGAGCAGCAGGGCCCATCGTGAAAGATGACGCAGTGCCATGATGATCTCGCTTCTACTTCGCTGGCGCCGGCGCCGACTGCCGATCGAGAGGGGTCGCAGTGAAGACGTTGCGACCGTCGGCGTATGTGACCTTACTGCCAAAGCCGTTGTGCGACCCGTCCTTCGCGCGGAAGCCCTCGACGTTGACCACGGATCCGACAACGAGCTGATCCTTCTTGACTCCGCGGCGCATCAACTGACCGGGCGCCCCACCCGATAGCCCCCACGTCGTTGTGGAACCATCGGGATTGTTGACGTCGATGTAGTACCAGATGTGCGGGTTGGTCCACTCGACCTTCGTCAGGGTTCCGGTGAGCTTCAGCGGCTGTTTGTCGTCGAACTCGGGGCCGCGAACGAATGATGGGCGAGCAACCGGTCAGCGCCGCCCGGCAGCGCCAGGATCAGCAGGATTGTGAATACGACCCTCTTCATGAAGTGCCTCCACGCGGATGCGCCGGACGTTCCGCGAACCTGGACGTCACGCATCATCGGCAAGAATTATCGCGCGGCCGGAATGACCCGCCGGCCATTTCGACGAGGGTAGTCAGCGAAACGACCCCCGCGGCCTTGCGAGTTCGCGTTCGAGATCCGCCAGATGCCGCTTGGCGTCTGCGTTGTCAGGGGCCAGCCGCACGGCTTCCCGGTACAGCCGCAGCGCTTCACCCGTGTTGCCCTGCCGTTGACGGACCTGCCCGAGCCCATCGTACCCCTGCGCATAGCCTGGATTGAGCGAGAGCGCTTTCGCGAAGTAGCCATCCGCCTCGTCATGCCGTCCCTGAAGTAGCAGCGCCATGCCCATGTTGTAGTGCGCTGCCGGCGACTCGGGATTGTCCCGTAGCGCATCGGCGAAATGCGTCGTCGCGGCCTGCAGGTTTCCGACGGCGGCATGGAGCAGTGCCACGCCGTTGTGAAGCGCCGTGTTGTGGGGATCGCCCTCGAGCATCTTCTCGTGTCCGACGATCTCTTCGCCGAAGACGTGTGCCTGCATGTACGAAGTCAACTTCGCCCGGTCGGCTGGCGTGCGAGTCACGGCCTGGAACCAGAGTTCGGCCATCTCGTCTGTCGTCCGCTGTCCGTAGGTCACGCGCTGCGGCGGCGCGTGCGGGTTGCGCCGATTACCTGCGGAGTTGTCGTAGACATACTCCATCCTGATCGTCGTGCCGGCGGGAAGCCGCACGGGCTGAACATAGCGATACACGCCTTGCCAGTCGAAATTCCAGTCGCGGATGTAGATCAACGCACGCTGCGTCCCGTCGGGAAGGGTGGCGAAGCCTTTCACCTCTTTCGCGAGATAGTGCGCGTGCGGCTGCACCGTGTAGACGTCGATGTCGACTGGAAGCGTGACCGAGTCGATCACCGGGTAATTAGCCTGTCCTGGCGGAATGTCGAGATTCTGCCGTGTCAATCGCACCAATGTGGGTGTCTGGGTCGGCGGCTCCTTGCTGAAGTACAGGCCGAGCGTTCCCTGCAGCGTCTCGGTTCGCCCGCTCGGGCGAAGGTGCAGCATCATGACGAGATCCGTACCTGGACGAAGCGCCCATGCCATCCCCTCAGGTGCGACATATGGCGAATGCCCGGGCCCCCAATCGAGGAAGAATCCGTCGGGACTCGCGACCGAGTGCGCAATCAACCCTTCATAGCCAGGTTCGGGATCGAGTGCATCGAGCTCGCGCGAGGCGCCCGCCCTGTCGAACTGCATCGTCGCGTGATGGACTACTCGCGTGTTACCCGGCAGGAACTCCCACGCCTTCACGTAACGAGTCTCGCCGCCCGGTATGGGCAGGACGAAGTTGCGGTACATGTCGTCGCCGGTTGCGCGCAGCGTGTACTCGCTCGTTTGCAGAATCAGATCGGGCTCGCCCAGTTGCCAGCGGCCACTCCAGCTGGGACGCGGGGGCAGGAGCGCCGGGTTCCCCTCGAGGGTCCCATCCGCGACCCACTGCTTGATGGTGGCGATCTGGGCGTCCGTGAGCCTGCGGTTGCCGACGAATTCGCCGTGGCCGGGTTCGGGCGGCCAGGGCGGCATGGCCCGTTGCTCGACGGCGGCCGCAATTTGAACCGCATGGCCTCTGGCCTCATCGTATGTCAGCAAGCTGAAAGGGGCGGACCCCGACGGACGATGGCAGGTGATGCACTTCTCGAAAAAGATCGGGGCCACCTCCTTGCTGAAAGTGATCGCCGGAGTGCTGCTGCCGCCCGCACCATCCTGGGCACGCGGCGGCGACGAAAACGTGAGCGTCGCCTGTCCGAGGCTCGCGAGGCCCAGCAGTACTGGCACGAGAAGCGCGGCACGCATCGGCCGATATTACGTCGCTTTGGCCCGTCACGTTGCCGTGTGTCCCGTCACCAGTTTTGGTGATAGGTCCCGGATCACTGTTTTTCTTGTCTGCAATTAATGCGTTTGGCGATAGTCTACGCACGCAACAAATCCGATCGAGTCCATTGATTCCGTCAGTCCTCAGGAGGAGGCTTAATGATGCGTCAACGGTCCGCTGTCGTTGCCGTGCTGATGCTGGGAGCGACGTTGGCTCTTCCAGGCATCGCCCTTGCCCAGAGCGCCATCGCCGGCGTCGTGCGCGATACGTCCGGCGCGGTGCTGCCTGGTGTAACGGTAGAAGCGAGCAGCCCTGCGCTCATCGAGAAGGTGAAGTCCGGTACGACGAACGAGACTGGTCAGTACCGCATCGTCGATCTGCGTCCCGGTGTGTATACCGTGTCGTTCAAGCTGCCGGGTTTCAACACCGTAGTACGCGAGAACATCGAACTGGAAAGCAACTTCACGGCACCGATCAACGTTGAAATGCGGATCGGTTCTCTCGAGGAGAGCATCACCGTCACGGGAGAGAGCCCCGTGGTCGACGTGCAGACGAGCGGCAGGCGCGAGGTTGTCGGGGAGGAGCTGATCGAGGCGCTTCCAACCGGTCGCAATTTCCAGCTCCTGGCGGGCACGGTTCCAGCCGTCAGCACCGGCGTGTTCGACGTCGGTGGATCGAGCACCATGTGGACCGGTGGCAGCCTTCTGACGCATGGGTCGCAGACGCGCGATTCCCGGACGCTGATCGACGGTATGGTGGCTGACGCGATGTTTGCCGGTGGCCAGTGTTCCTGCATCTACGACAACGAGGCGCAGACACAGGAAGTGTCGGTGCAGGTGTCTGGCGGGTCGGCGGAGAATCAGACGGGCGGCGTTCTCGTGAACCGCATCCCGAAGACCGGGGGCAACCAGTACAGGGGGGAATTCGTCGGTCTCTGGTCGAATAGTTCCCTGCAGGCCGACAACATCGATGCCGACCTCAACGCGCGCGGGATTCGGATTGGCGACGAACTCTACAAGTTGTACGACGTCAACTACAGCATGGGCGGCCCGATCGTGCAGGATCGCCTCTGGTTCTTCGTCTCGGGCCGGAACAACGCGTACAACAACTACGTCGCGAACGCCTTCAACCCCGACGGAAGCCGTGCCGTCGATGACAACATCGTGAAATCGTTCCCGGGCCGCATCACGGGACAGGCCACCAAGAACGACCGGTTTACGGTCCTCTTCGACTGGGCCAACAAGGTCCGCGGTCACCGTGGGTTGTCGGCAACGGTTTCGCCAGAGGCCTCCGATCGCCAGACCCAGCCGGCGTCTCATATCGCTCAGGCGAAGTGGACACGGACGCAGAGCAGCAAGCTGCTCATCGAGGGCGGGTACACGAACACCTACATCGGGTCGCTCTTCAAGTACCAGCCGGACATTCCGCTCGCGACATGTCGATCCGCCTTCGTGGCATGTCCCGCCGGCACCAACTACGGCAATATCGCGAAGCAGGACATTATTCTCGGCACGCGGTGGAGCGCATCCATGCCCACCGCCGTGGCGACCGCTCCTGCGCATCAGCCGGGCACGTCCCACGTGGTGGTCGGTTCCGTGTCATATGTGTCAGGCGCACACAACATCAAGGTCGGCATCCAGAATCGCTCCGGATGGTTGAAGGACCTGCGGCGGGACATCAATGGCGACATCGTCCAGCAGTATCGCAACGGCGCGCCGGCGCAGGTGCTGGTGCTGAATACGCCGCTCAACAACCAGGTAAATCTGAACGCGGATTTTGGGTTCTTCGCGCAGGACACCTGGACGATGCGACGAATCACGCTGAACCCGGGCGTCCGCTTCGACTACTTCAATTCGGAGGTGCCGGCGATGTCCGCTCCCGCGGGCCGCTTCGTTCCCGAGCGCTCCTTCGATGCGATCAAGAACGTCCCCAACTGGAAGAACGTGTCACCACGTCTCGGCGCCGCCTACGACCTGTTCGGCAACGGCAAGACGGCGGTTAAAGGGAACATCGGCCTGTACCTGCAGTCGGAAGGCACCGGATTCGCGAACACCTACAATCCGCAGATCTTCTCGACGGACACTCGCACGTGGGCCGACCTCAACCGCGACGACATCGCACAGGAAAACGAGCTGGGGCCGACCAGCAATCTCAACTTCGGTGTCCGGCGTAATCAGAATGCAGACCCCGACATCAACCGCCCGTATCAGGTGTTGGCCGACATTGGAATCCAGCACGAGCTGTTGCCCCGGCTTGCAGTCGCAGTGGGCTACTACCGGCGCAGCTACGAGGAGCTGATCTGGACCGACAATCTGGCCATCAGCCACTCGGACTACACGCTGCTGACCACGCCCGATCCACGCGGCAACGGCGAGCTTCTGCCGGTGTACAACCTCGATCGCGCAAAGCTTGGTCTCGTCAATGAGCTCGACACCAATTCGGACCAGAACACGAGGGTGTACAACGGGTTCGACGTGTCCTTCAATTACCGGTTGCCGAAGGGTGGAACCATCTTTGGCGGCACGTCCACAGGACACGTGATCTCGGGAACCTGCCAGGTCGACGATCCCAATAACCTGCGTTTCTGCGAACAGGGTGATTACGACAATCCGATGGCCACGCAGTTCAAGCTCGCCGGCAGCTATCCGATGAAGTGGGATATCCGCGTGAGTGCGACGCTCCAGAGCACGCCCGGGACGGAGCGATCCATCACCTACCAGGTGTCGCGCACGCAGATACCGACGCTCACTCAAGCACAGGTGGTGGTGAGGCTGAACGAGCCTGGCTCCGAGTTCAACGACCGTGTCAACCAGGTCGACTTGAGCTTCACGCGCAACTTCCGCGCCGGCCGGTTCGCCTTCAGGCCCGAGTTGAGCCTGTTCAATCTGTTCAACGCCAACCCGGTGCTGACGCAGACCAACACGTACGGCCCGGCACTGGGCAACGCAGTCACCATCCTGCCCGCGCGCTTGATGCGGATTGGGTTGAACATGGATTTTTAGAGGGCGAACTTCATTGGTTTACGACACACCCGAGGCACATCGATACCGAGCTGACGAACTCGTTTTTACGGTGCCCCCAGTGTCTCGGTGTGTCGTGATCAGCCAGTCAGGTACCTCGTAAGACCCATGTCGATCATGAAACGGCTGGCGTGGCTCGGCCTGGCGATCTTGGGTCTTCTGCTCCTGGACGGCGGAGGCGTCGTCGCGCAGGGTCCACCGCCACTCCAGCCACTCGAGAACGGGAAAGTTCCGTACTACATCGGTGAAGCCGAGGCCGGATCAGACTCCCAGCCAGGCGATCGTGAGCTTGCGCGCTGGGCGCTCCAGGTGTGGGAACGCACGATCGGCGGCGCACTCCAGTTTCAACCGGCATCGAGCGAACGCGATGCGCTATTGCGCGTGTACTTCGTTCCGGCAGCCGCGGGTCAGTATGGCGAGATGCGCTCGCTCGCGCTCGACGGTCGGCGCGGCGCTGCGGTCTTCATCCGTCCGGACGTGTCTGCACTCGGCCCCGACATCGCCCGGGCGGCGCGCGCCGATACGCTCATGCGCGAGACAATTGTCTATCTGACGTGCTTGCACGAGCTGGGGCATGCCGTCGGCCTCAGCCACACCTCCGACTTCGCCGACATCATGTACTTCTTCGGCTATGGCGGCGACGTCGTCGGATTTTTCGACCGCTATCGCCGCCAGCTCCGTACCCGCGACGATATTCCAAAGACCGCCGGCCTCTCGGCCGCCGACGCCCGCCGCGTCCGGGAGCTCTACGCGAAGTAGACCGCGGAAGAAGCAGGGCCGTTCCCATGCAGCCACCCAACGGGAATCGAGCGCCGCGGTCGCATACAAACGAGCCTAACGAATGAACTCGATTCATGGATAATGCCGCGAATGAGCATCGGTCGAATTGTGGTCGTCGTAGTGATAGCGATGAGCGCATCGCTGCATGCGCAGTGGTTGAACTATCCGACTCGCGGTGTGCCGCGCACGTTGGAGGGAAAGCCCGATCTTGCGGCGCCCGCTCCGCGCACCGCGGACGGTAAGCCGGACTTCTCCGGCATCTGGCAACTCGAGCCGCGACCGTGCGGACCGGAAGGATGTGGGGACTATCCGGCGGGAGCCGAATTCCTGAATTTCGGCGTCAAGCTCCCCGGGGGTTTGCCGTATCAGGAATGGGCCGCCGCGCTCGTGAAGGAGCGCACCGAACAACTGGGGCGCGATGACCCCGTCGCGTTCTGCAAGCCTGGCGGCGCGCTTCGCATTCTCACGTTCCCGCCGTACCGGAAGTTCATCCAACTTCCCGACCTGTTCGTCATCCTGTCGGAGCGCGATGTCACGTATCGCCAGATTTTCATCGATGGACGATCGCTGCCTGTCGATCCGACGCCGACGTTCAACGGGTATTCCATTGGCGCGTGGAACGGCGACACGCTCGTCGTCACGAGCAACGGCTTTCGCGATGGCACGTGGATCGATCGCAATGGCAGCCCGATGAGCGACGCGGCGAAATTGACGGAACGTTTCCGGCGCGTCAACTACGGCCGACTGGAGATCGACGTGACACTCGACGATCCCAAGGTCTATACCCGCCCGTGGACGGTGACACTGACACAGCGGCTCGTACTCGACACGGATCTTCTCGACTATCACTGCACCGACAATGAACGGGACTCGAAGCACATGGTCGGGAAATAGTCACAACGCAGAGCGAGGACCGAAGCCGAAGAGCGCAGAGCGGAGACCGTAATGAATCGCATCGGCATGGGGCTGGTAGGGGCGGGGTTCGTCGGGCCGCATCACATCGACGCCGTCAGGCGCCTCGGGTTCGTCGATATCGTGGCAGTTGCCGGCAGCACCGATAAATCGGGAAAGTCGAAGGCAGACGCGCTTGGCGCGCGCAAGGGCTACGGCAGTTATCAGGCTCTGGTCGATGACCCCGATGTTCACGTCGTCCACAACGCCACGCCAAACCACCTGCATTACGAGGTGACGTCGGCGGCTCTTGCCAAGGGGAAGCACGTCGTGTCCGACAAGCCGCTGGCCATGACGGCAGGGCAGGCCAAGCGATTGGTCGACGAAGCACAACGCGCCGGTGTGGTCGCCGCAGTGACCTTCAACTATCGCGGGAACCCGATGGTGCAGCAGGCCCGGGCCCTCATCGCGCGCGGCGATCTCGGAATACCGCACTTCATCTATGGCCATTACCTGCAGGATTGGCTGCTCAAAGACACCGATTACTCGTGGCGTCTCGATCCCGAGAAGGGCGGCCCTTCCTCAGCGCTCGGCGACATCGGATCGCACTGGTGCGATCTGGCGCAGCACGTGACCGGTCTGCGCATCACGCATGTGTTGGGTGACATCGCGACCGTGATCAAGAAACGGAAGAAGCCACTCGGCCCGCAGGATGCATTTCAGGTGGCGATCGGCGACCAAGGCGATGTCGTCGACATCAGAGTCGAGGACCTGGCGTCCGTCCTGGTGCGGTTCGACAACGGTGCCCGCGGGAATGTCTCCGTTGGCCAGGTGTGCGGCGGGCACAAGAACGACCTGATGCTCGAAGTGTGCGGCACCACGGCATCGCTGCGTTGGCGGCAGGAGGCTCAGAATGAGCTCTGGATCGGTCATCGCGACACGGCGAACCACGTGCTGCCCAAGGATCCATCTCTCCTCGAGGCCGACGCGCGCGGCTACGCGCACCTGCCGGGTGGTCATCAGGAGGCCTGGGCTGACGCTTTCTGCAACGTGATGCGTGCGATCTATCACTGCATTGCGGCCGGGCCACCCTACCCCGCGCTTCCACCAATAGCCGCCACGTTCGCGGACGGCTTTCGTGCCAATCGCATCGTCGATGCGATTCTCGAAAGCGCGGCCGACGGCGGCGCATGGACACGCGTATGAGCGGCGAGACTGGCCGTGTGGCCGCATTCGAACCAAAGTTCATGAAGGTGGGGATCCTGACCGCCGCGCTGCAGGAGTTGACGCCGCGCCCGCAGCGGGACGCCGACCCGGATAGGGCCATCGAAGACTGGCTCGCGTTCGCTCGCGATCTGCGCGCTGAATACATCCAGCTCTCGGCAGCCCTTCACCCAGCGGAATCAGACGTGCCGCCGGAAGCGATGCTCGATCCGGTTGCCAATACGCTGGATCTGCGCCAGCGATTCGATGCGGCGAGGGCGCGCCGGGTCGGTGCCGCAATGACGGCGACTGGCGTCGGGCTCTCCGATCTCGCGTACTTCGACAATCTCCTGCATCACGATCGGCCGACGCGCGAGAAGAAACATGACTTCCTGCTGCGCGTGTTCGATGCGGCCGTGCTCCTCGAGGTGAACGCGGTCTGCGGTTTCGTCGGCCGCAATCAGCGGCGCAGCATGGACGAGAACCTGATCGATTTCGAGGCGCAGTTCATCCCGCTGCTTCAGGCTGCGAAAGATCGCGGCTTGACCTATCGAGTCGAGCAATGCCCCATGCCGGGATGGACGCCCCGTGACAACTGGCATAACAACATCGCCTACACACCGGGCGCGTGGATCGCGCTGCATCGGATCTGTGAGAAGCACGGAGTCGGCAACCAGTTCCGCATTCACTACGATCCGTCGCACGCGATCCTGATGGGGCAGGACACGCGCGCGATCTTTCAGTATCTGAAGGATCAGGGATACGGCTTTCTCATCGGCGGCTTCCACGTGAAGGGTCAGGTCATCGATTCGAAAGGCGTTTCCGCGTGGGGCTATGGGGGCCAGACGATGGGGAGGGGCGATTGGATCGATGGCAAACCATCAGATCGGCCGGCGGATCAACTGAATGCGTGGAAGAAGCAAGTCGTGCTGTGTGAGCACGAGCTGCCCGGCACGGCGCGCCACGATCCTCTGGCATATCTGCAGAACCGCACGGTCGACTGGCTCGATCATCAGCTCGCTGCGCGCGAGCTGTTGCCACTCGATGTCGCCAACACGCACCTCGTCGTCGAGCACGAGTATCCCCCTGCCCGTATCCAGGATCGGGAGAGGCTCAAGCCGATCCTGCAGGGTTCGCTGGCGTTCGTGAAGCGGATCGACCAGGCGGCCGCGTCCATGTACGCCCTGCAGCACGAAGTGCTTGCCGCGCAGGGCATCCCGGTGCAGGGGATCGGGCGGCAGGCGTTTCGTACGTAGTGTCCGGCTTCAGCCGGACCTTACCTCACATATTGCTCGGCGCGACGCAGATCCGCGCGCGCCTTCGTATCCTGCGGATCGAGCTCGACGGCACGCGCGAAGTGAGGCACGGCCGCCGCAACCTGACCGGACGCGGCCAGCGCCGATCCCAGAAGGTAGTGGCCGCGCGCATTCAGTGGGTCGAGTGCGATCACCCGTGTGAACGTTGCTGCGGCGGCCTCCAGTTGACCGGTCTGGCCTTGCGCGATCCCGAGCAGGCGAAGCGCGTCGGGATTGCCTGGCTGCAGTTCGGCTGCGATCTGAAACTCGCGTACGCCGTCGGCATTTCGTCCTTGCCGTAAGAGCACCTCGCCCAGATAGCCGTGCGCCGGACCTCGGCGCGGCTGCTGACGAACCACCTCGGTGAGCTGAGCGGCCGCCTTATCGAGCTCGTTGAGCGCCGAGTAGGCGCGACCGAGCGACTCGCGCGCGTCTATAGCCTGGCGATGCGCTGGCGCCAGCTGGAGGAAGCGTTCGAGTTCCCTCGCGCCGTCAGCCAGCTGCCCTGCGGCGATGTCATCGACGCCCAGCACGAAACTGGCTCCGGGCTCCTTCCGCGCGCGTTCGAGATAGGCGACGGCCTCCTGTCGCCTGCCCATCTCGAGAAGTGTGGTGCCGAGCATCAAATACGAGCGTGGATGCGGTCTTCGGTCCACGGTCGTCTGCAGGATGGAGAGCTTCGATTCGTATTCCTGGTTTCGCTGGATGGTTGCCACTGCCAGCAACACACACGCGACGAGTGCAGCACCGAATCCAACGCTCGGGTGCGTCGAGCCGGCGCGCAACAGCCACAGGCGATACGCTCCGAGGACCACCAGAGCGACGATCCCGGCCAGCGCCAGGTACATGCGCCGATCCGCTCCGACCTCGGTGACGATGGGAACAACGCTGGACGTTGGTGCCAGGGTGATAAAACACCATGCGCCGAGGAAGCCAGCCTGCGGCCGGCGAACGAGCAGCGCCAGCACGATGACTCCAAGCGCCAGGACTGCGACCATCGGGAGCCAGACATCGGCCAGCGTCAGCGGCAGCGGCACTCCGTAGTCGAGCACCAGGTTACGCGGCCAGAACGTCGTGCGCAGGTACGCGAGCAGGATCGGGGCCTGGTTGAGGAGATAAGTCCAGCCACTGACGTTCGTGTCGAATCCAACCGTTGTCCTTGGCCCCGATGCCATCAGCGCCGCCAGCAGCACCCAGGTTGAAGCCAGGCCGATGTACAGCCTGATCCGATGCGCCTTGCGTAGCAGGTCGCGCTTGACGAAGGCGTAGTCGAAAAGCACGACCATCAGCGGCGCGGTGACCATCGATTCCTTGCACGCCATTCCAGTGGCGCACGCGACCATTGCGGCCGCCTGCCAGCGGCGTTGACGTGTTCGTGGCGGCGGGTCTTTGGATCCGCCGTCACTCTCCAGCGCGCGAACGCTGCAGTAAAGCGTCAGCAGATAGAAGAGGCCCATCAGCGACTCGGTACGCTGAGTGACGTAGTCGATGGTTTCGGTCTGCAGCGGGTGCAGCATCCAGATGAGGGCCACGATCCACGCCAGACTCGTCGCCTGTGCGCCGAACGCAGCAGTCAGCGAAGGCAGCAGGAGCGTGCGGCGCACGAGACCGAACAGCGTCAGCGCAGCGAGCAGGTGGATGACGAGGTTGGTCAGGTGATATCCGCGAACATCCAGGCCGCCGGCCGCGTAATTGATGGCGAAGGTCAGGCTCACGATCGGACGGCCCGCGACCGGCGTCTCGCGCGCAGGCGACAACGGCACGCTCAGCGGCCACAGTTGTTGAATTCGTTGATTCTCGATGATGGCTGTTTGATCATCGAAGATGAATGGTGCCGAAAGACTGTTCGCGTACACGAGTGCCCCCGCGATCAGGATGATCGCAGCGCGAACGGTGAGCCCCCGGTCGCGCTTTGCATGACGGGGTTCCTGCGGCATGCCGGGACCCAGTATATTCGCCTGGATCTATCCACACTTCGTGATCAATCGCTGCGGGGCGTGATGGATGGCAACCTGGTGTTCCACCGGGCGTCGACACGTCATCTTCGACTTCTACGTCACCGACGTATCGGAGCGCGAGTCGTTGACTGTCGCGCCTGACTCACTGTGGAAGCGCGAACGCGTACAGCACGCTTCCGCCCCCTAGCAGTACGTATTGACGGCCGTCGATTTCGTAGGTAACCGGCCCATTGCCCACGCGGCCGATGCCCGAGTGCCAGAGCGTTGAGCCGTCGCTCGTACGAAGCGCGATGGCGCTCCCAGCAGAATCACCGGTGAACGTCAGTCCCGAGGCCGTGGTCATCACGCCGGCGCTCCCGGCCCCGCCGCTCAGGTCGTGACTCCATCGAAGTCTTCCGGTCTGATACTCGATGGCGCGCAGCACGCCGCGTCCGTGAACGTTGTAATCCGCGCCGGCCCACCCGTACTTGCCGTGCTCCTCTTTGAAGAAGTAGATGCCATACGCGTCGTGGGCACTGACGACGAGAAGACCAGTGGCCGGGTCGAAGCTCGGTGAACGGTAGTTCGTGCCGCCCGCTTCATCGGGCGCAACTAACCTTCCGTCGCGCGTCGGCTCCTTGTCCTCGAGCGGAATCGGACGCCCTTCCGGGTCGATGCCCTTGGCCCAGTTCACCGTCGCAAACGGCTTGGTGAGAAGGTTCTTGCCGTTCTCGCGGTCGAGGACGAAGTAGTAGCCATTGCGCGAGGCCTGGAGCAGCAGTTTCCGTCGCGTACCGCTGAAATCTGCGTCGACGAGGACCGGAACTTCGGATGCATCCCAGTCATGGGTGTCGTGCGGCGACGCTTGAAATCCCCATACGAGGGCGCCCGTGTCCGGGTTGATGGCGACGATGCTGCAGGTCCATCGGTTGTCGCCGGGACGCACCGCTCCGTTGAGTACTGGAGTGGGATTCCCGGTGCCGACGTACAGCAGATTCAAATCCGGATCGTACGTGCCCGTCATCCACATCTGGCCGCCGGTCGCGCCCCCGCTTTCGGCGTTTGGCGTGCCCGCGGCAGGCGTGCTGTAGAACGTCCACTGCGTCTTGCCGGTCTCCGGATCGAAGGCCTTGAGAATCCCGGGAAGATTGTCGAAGTCTCCCGATACGCCGACGATCAAGTGATTACGGATCAGGAGCGGTGCGTTAGTCGACCAGTAGCCTCGCTTCGCGTCCGCAATGACGATGTCCCATCTGACCATGCCGTTGCGGGCGTCGAGCGCCACGAGGTGAGCGTCCGGCGTCGTGAGGTAGATCAAGTCCTTGTACATGGCCACGCCTCGGTGACCGATGTGAAAGCCGTCGTTCGCCGGGTGCGTGTATCGCCAGATCTGTCGTCCCGACCGTGCGTCGATCGCCCACAGGTTGTCGGGCGTTGTCACGTAAATGACGCCGTTCACGACGATCGGCGTGGCTTTGATTTGTTGTGTCTGACCGGTCTGAAACGCCCAGCTCAATGTCAACTGATGTACGTTGGCCGGCGTGATCTGGGTGAGCCGGCTGTGTCGCTGGCCGGAGTAATCCCCATGGTAAGTCGGCCAGGTATCGCGCGGTGGGTCGAGCAGGGCGGCGGGATCGAGCCCCTGCGCGCGTGCCTGACCCAGGCAAGTCAGGACGGCAATCGTGATGAATATCAGCCTCATCGATTTACTCCAGCCGGTCCGAACATCAGGACCCGCCTACGTGGTCCACTCCGACCGGGTCCATCGTAGGGCGGGTCTCGCTTTGCTGACCCGCCGTGCCGCTTACCGCAGCGTCTGTAGATACGCGAGCACGTCGTGCATGTCGCGGTCGGTGTAATTACTCAACTGATCGACGTGGGCCTGCAATGGATCGTCGATGGTGATCTGCACCGCGCCAGTGGGCCACGATCGATACCAGCCTGCGTCGTCGGTGATCGCAATCGTGAACTCGTCTCGGTAAGCCAGCTTGCCCGTCACGGTCTGACCGGAGCCGGTGGTCACGCGCACCGTGGGTACTGCGCGCGGCGATGCGTTGCCTCGTCCTCCTGAGGCGGGGTTGAGCATGCGTTGAAGCAGCGGGAGTCCGTCGAGTCGAGTCGCGATACCTGCGAGGTCGCCGCTCACCGAGTGACATGTGGTGCACGCGCCATCGAAGTATCGCTTTCCGGCCGTCACATCACCGCTTTGCAGATCGGCGATATCGACCGCCCGCCGACCTCCAGTTGCGTTGTCCGCCTGTGTCTTCTGCTCGTGAATGAACGCGACGATGGCCGTGAGGTCCGCATCGGGCAGCGTGAATGCCGGCATGCCCTTGTCCGTTCGCCCCGAACGCACGACGGGAAGAATCTTGTCGCCCCGTACATCGGTGGCTACCAGCGTCGATCGGGTGAGATCCGGTCCGCCTTCACCGCCGGCCGCGTCACGCCCGTGACAAAAGGCGCACTGCGCCGCGAATCGAGTGCGCCCAGACTCGACCTGTTCGCGTGGATACTCCTGGACAGTCTCGGTCCTGGGTGGCGGCTGTGCTGCCGGGCTGGCTTGCGCGCGTCCGCCCTGTTGAGCGCGGCCTCGAACGTCACTGCAGATGATGACCAGCCCGATGACGCAGAACCAGCCGCTGGCTCCCCCCTTGATGTTGCCGCGGAACCCCGGGCTGGTTGCGCGTGTCGTCTTGCGGCGCTTCGCGCGGCTCGGTCCGCTACGCGATCGAGACAACGAGTACAGAATTCGCGTCGCGCGCCGCATAACGGTCCAGGTGATCGCACACGAGAGGGAGATCCTGGACATGCGCGCACGAGTATGACCGAGAACGTGGTGATTCGTGATCGTATTTGGCTTGACCTTGCGTTGATCTCGACGGATCCTCTCGCCGGATGACGCATCGCTTCTTCATGGCCTTCCGTTACCGGATCCTTGCAGGGATCGTCGGCGCGGTCGCGCTTCTGTCCGTGGACCCGCGCGCTGCCGCCGACATCCGCGTGATGATCCTCGACGGGGAAAGCGGTGGACCGTACCACGACTGGCGGCACGTGACGCCCGTGCTGAAGAAGATGCTCGACGAGACCGGGATCTTTGCCGTCACCGTGGTGACAGCTCCGGCGGCAGGGGCTGATTTCAGCACGTTCACGCCGGAATTCAACACGTTTCAAGGCGTGTTGATGAACTACGACGCGCCCGAGGAGCGCTGGCCGGCGACGCTCAAGGCGTCGTTCGAGGACTACATGAAGAACGGTGGAGGGCTCGTCGTTGTCCATGCGGCCGACAATGCGTTTGCCGGCTGGCCAGCGTTCAATGACATGATCGGCGTCGGCGGCTGGCGCAATCGAAGCGAGCAGGCCGGTCCGTATTGGTACTATCGCGACGGCCAGCTCGTCTCGGATTCCGCTCCCGGGCGCGCGGGCAGCCATGGCCGGCGCGTGCCCTTCGCAGTCACGCTGCGCGACAGCACTCATCCAATCACCCGCGGGCTGCCTCACGTCTGGATGCATCAGGGTGACGAGTTGTACGCACGGCTGCGTGGCCCGGGCAGGAACATGACAGTGCTGGCAACTGCCTACTCCGATCCGGCCAACGCCGGCTCAGGGCATGACGAACCGCAACTCATGGTGCTCACGTACGGCAAGGGTCGCATCTTTCACACCACATGGGGACACGACATCACCGCGCTCAGCTCGATCGACTTCGTGGTGACGCTGCAGCGCGGAACAGAGTGGGTGGCCACCAGTCGGGTGACGCAAAAGGTCCCGCCGAACTTCCCGACCGCCAACGCGGTCAGCTATCGCGCAGACCTGGCAGCGATGGACCCGGACTTCACGAACGGCTTCGACAACCTGGACCTGCCTGTGCCACGGCACCCCTGACCTGCACCTATGACTCTGAGACCCACCGCAGCGGACAAATTCACGTTTGGTCTCTGGACGGTCGGGAATCGAGGACGTGACCCGTTCGGCGAGTTCGTTCGACCGCCACTGGATCCCGTCGTCGCTGTTCATCGCCTCGCGGAGATCGGCGCCTGGGGCGTGAACTTTCACGACAACGACCTGGTGCCGATCGACGCGACGCCCGTCGAGCGCGATCGCATCGTCAGTGACTTCCGCAAAGCTCTCGACGCCACCGGCGTTACCGTACCCATGGCGACCACCAATCTGTTCACCGATCCAGTCTTCAAGGACGGGGCGTTCACGTCCCACGACCCGCGTGTTCGCGCGTATGCCGTCCAGAAGACGATGAGCGCGATGGATCTCGGCGTGGAACTGGGCGCGCGTACGTATGTGTTCTGGGGAGGTCGCGAGGGCGCGGAAGTGGACGCCGCCAAAGATCCCATCGAGGCGATCAAGCGATTTCGCGAGGCAATCGATTTTCTGTGCGAATATGCGCGCGATCAGCGTTACTCGCTGCGCTTTGCCCTGGAGGCCAAGCCGAACGAGCCACGCGGCGACATCTACTTTCCAACCACGGCGTCATACTTGGCGTTCATCGAGACACTCGCATACCCCGAGATGGTGGGAGTCAACCCCGAAGTTGCGCACGAGCACATGCTGGGATTGAACTTCTATCACGTGGTGGCTCAGGCGATCGAAGCGGGGAAACTGTTTCATATCGATCTCAACGATCAGAAGCCTGGCCGCTTCGATCAGGACCTCCGCTTCGCGTCGGAGTCGATCAAGCCGCTGTTCTTCCTCGTCAAGCTGCTCGAGGAGTCGGGCTACGACGGGCCGCGTCATTTCGATGCGCACGCCTATCGGACAGAGGACGAACAAGGAGTCTGGGACTTCGCGTGCGGCTGTATGCGCACCTACCTGGCGCTCAAGGCAAAAGCGCTGGAGTTCGCGGCCGACACGGAGATTCAGCGGCTGTTGGCCGAGATCCGAGGCGCCGACGCCGCCATTGGTCCATACACGCACGCACGTGCACAGGAGCTGAAGGACCAGGTGTTCGATCGCCGGGCTCTCGCGTCGCGCCGGCTGGCGTACGAACGACTCGACCAGCTGCTCGTCGACCTGCTGCTCGGTATGAGGTCCCGCTAAAGCCGGACACTCCGATCTAAGCCGGACACTACGATCTAACCGGCTACAGCCGGACACGACGATGGGCCCACCGACATTCTTCGTCGGCTTCGACTCGAGCACCCAGAGCCTCAGCGCCGTGGTGATCGAGGTGCGAGGCGACGAGCATCGCGTCGTTTTCCAGACCTCACTGCTGTTCGACGAAGCGCTGCCGCATTACGGCACTCGATTCGGCATTCTGCCGCGTATCGACCGCGCTATCGCGGTGTCGTCGCCGCTCATGTGGGCGGAGGCGCTCGACGTGATGTTTGGTCGATTGGCGGGCAGCGGAATCGATCTGACCCGCGTGGTCGGGATCTCAGGATCGGCGCAGCAGCACGGAAGCGTGTATCTGAACGCCGAGGCGCGTCCTCGCTTGTCAGCCCTCGATCCGAAGCGCCCGCTCGCGAGCCAGGTGGAGCCGATGCTCGCACGCGTGGTTGCACCTGTATGGATGGACTCGAGCACCGCGACGGAGTGTCGCGAGATCACTGCCGCCGTCGGGGGGGAGACGGCCTTGGCGAGCCACACCGGGTCGCGTGCATTCGAACGATTTACCGGACCGCAGATCAGAAAGTTCTTCAAGCAGGACGCGCAGGCGTACGCCGCAACGGCTCGCGTGCATCTGGTCAGTTCGTTTCTTGCGTCGCTGTTGATTGGGCAGCACGCACCGCTCGATCCCGGCGACGGCTCGGGGATGAACCTGATGGCACTCTCCTCGAAGCAGTGGTGGATGCCGGCTCTCGAAGCAACTGCGCCAGGTCTCGCGTCGAAACTTCCCGACATTGTCCCGGCGTCGACCGTGATCGGGCGCCTCGCTCCCTATTGGCAGGAGCGTCATGGTTGGCCAGCGGCGAAAGTTGTGGTGTGGTCTGGCGACAACCCATGCAGCCTCGTGGGCGTGGGGCTTGTGCGCCCGGGATCGGTGGCCATCTCTCTCGGTACCAGCGACACCGTCTTCGGCCCCATGAAAGAGCCGCACGTTGACGCCGGAGGCACGGGGCACGTGTTCGGAGCACCCACCGGCGACTATATGGGACTGACCTGTTTCAGCAACGGGTCGCTGGCACGTGAGCGAGTCCGCGACGCGTACGGATTGAGCTGGTCAGAGTTCTCGCATGCGCTCGAAGCAACACCCGCCGGCAACGACGGGCGAATCATGCTTCCGTGGTTCGACCCCGAGATCACGCCGACTGTCACACTCCCGGGGGCTCGCCGATTTGGTCTTTCACCTGCGGATGCGTCGGCCAATGTCCGCGCCGTGGTCGAAGGGCAACAGATGGCCATGGCGCTGCACTCTCGCTGGATGGGCGTAGAGATCGACAAGATACATGCGACCGGCGGTGGCTCGGCCAATCGTCAGATTCTGCAAGTGATGGCGGATGTCTTCGGCGCCGAGGTTCAGCGATTCGATGTCAGCAACTCCGCTGCGATGGGTGCTGCACTTCGTGCGCTTCATGCCGTGCATGCTGACGGTGGACCGCCACTCTCATGGGACGAGGTCGTCGCCGGGGTCGTCCGCCCGCTGAGCGATTCGATCGCGCCCGACCCTCGTCATCACCGAATGTATCGGCAACTCATGATGGCCTACGACGAGTGCGAAGCGCGCGCCCTGCATGAGGGTAGCCGCGACCGATTGGCGTAGCGACGGCCGATCGTCACGCTTCGGGCCGTCCGCTCGTGACGTTGTCCGCGCGTGAACGGGTCGTCCCGGAGGTGAACGCCAGCTCGTGCTGCCACGCCGAAACATCCTCGGTTTGCACGGACCGTTATTGGCACGCGGTTTGACTGATCAAAGCTAGACTTGCGTCGCTTGGGTTCGTGACGGGCTGCCGTAGTCAGGAGGCGAGTGTCGTGGCTGACGAACACCATGGTACGAAGGAACTGGCATCGGCGATTCGAGCTGGCGCGTCGCGCCGCCCCGAGCAGGCCTTCGGCGACTACTTCATCGGACGACGGGCGTCATGCGCGCTGGGCGCCGCGTATGAAGGGATGTATCGCCTGGCGGCCGACATGGGCGGGCAGCGGCCGACGAGGGACCTGACGAATTTCTTCGATTGCCTCGAAGGGATCGTCCGCGCGTGCCCGGTCGAGGGCTGCAAAAAGCGTCTGCTGCTTTCCGCGATGATCGTTCATCTCAACGATCATCACGAGTGGTCGCGCGAGCAGATCGCGGACTGGCTGGAACAGAACGGGAACGGGTCAGCGAAACCGGCCGCCGCCAATGGCGAGACGCCGTCCCCCGATCAGCCGCGGTAATTGCCGAACTGCAGCGCGACGCCGAAGTCCTGCTCGCGCAGCTGCCGCATCGCTTCCTGCAGATCATCCTTCGACGTCGAGGTCACGCGCAGCTGATCGCCCTGAATCGACGCCTGCACTCTCTTCAGCTTGGCGTCCTTCAGGTACTTGACGATGTCCTTGGCTTTCTCGCTCGGGATGCCCTGCTGTAAGGAGATTTCCTGGCGTACTGTTCCGTTCGCGGCTGGGGTCGCGGTGCCGCGCGTCAGATTCTTCACCGGCACGTTACGGCGCACCAGCCGCGTCTGCACAATCTCCCACAACGCATTCAACTTGAAGTCATCGTCGGCGGCGAGTACGAGCTTGGACTCCTTCTGATCGAATTCGATCGACGCTTTGGCGCCCTTGAAGTCGTAGCGCTGCGCAACTTCCTTGCGTGCCTGGTTCAACGCGTTATCGACTTCCTGCAGATCGACGTTCGAGGTGATGTCGAAAGAGCACTGCGTGGCCATGTGGGCTCATGTTAACGGTGCGGATCGAATCGTTCAAGCATCGAGATGACAGGAAGCCGTTCCAGGTTTCCGGTTCCGCGTTCTGGTTCGTGTTCTGCGTCGTTGGAGCGTACTCGTAGAATTCCTCTATGGCCAACGAACGTGGCCGTCCCCGCGTCGGGATCTCGCGCTGCTTGCTCGGTGGCGAGGTGCGCTATGACGGTGGACACAAGCGCGACGATCTCGTCCTCGCGAGACTGGGATCACTCGTTCAATGCGTGCCGGTGTGTCCTGAGGTCGAGGCCGGGATGAGCACGCCGCGCGAGGCGATCGATCTCGCGGCGAGCGTCGATGGCGTGACCGCGGGATCGGCGCGTGTCCGCCTGCTTGGGGTCGGAAGTGGCACCGATTGGAGCGAGACGAGGTCACGTTCTCGGCGGCGCGAGCGCGTGAACTCCTCGGCCAGGATCTCGACCGCTAGGTGCTGAAGGCACCCGTCGAAACGAGCGGCGTCTTCGCGAACGTGCTGTTCGTGACCGCTTCATTGAACGGGTTCTGGCGCACCGGCGCCATCGGCTGACTGACCCCTCGCAGGGCGGAGTTGTAATCCCATCGCAGTCGCGATGAATCCTGCTTCGACAAAAAGGCGAGCGGCGGGATGAACCGTCGCGGGAAGGCCGTCTATCTCCGCCAGCAGCATTCCTCGTCGTCCTTCTTCGCGCGACGCGGAGAGCTGCACCAGCGCGTGCGCCACGGCTTGCGTGGTGCGCGAGCGGTTCGGCTCAGCCGCAGGCATCAACAGCAGCAGTTCGCGTTCACCGCGCCGCAGGTAGGCACCCGCAAATCCATCCACGAGGATTACGAGGGCGCCCGCTGTGCGCGTCGGACCGCGACTGCCCACTTCCGGCCCTGCTCCAGGATGGGCAGCGATTTGCGCCATTTCATCCGCCCACGCGGTCGCGGGCCATTTGAGTAGCGAGCCGTACGGTGAGGCCGGATCGGTGGCGGACACCACGACCGCCTTGAACTGCTCGGGTGGGTCGCGCAGCGAGCGAAGCAGGTCGAGGGCGGCCGGCATGGCGAACTGGGCCCCGCCTAGGCCAGACACGAAGTACCCGCGACGAACGCGACCAGCCTCTTCCATGGCCTTGAGTACCTGGTAGACGATCGCGAACCCGCCATCGACGGGCTCATAAGTGGTCGTCTCTCGCGTCACGACACCATGCCGGGCCAGGAGCTGATGGGCGAACGCCGTACTCCATTCGGTAGTCGCCGACTTCGACGCGCGCGGACGATCCACGAGCGACCAGCGGCCCTCCGCGGATGCCGGCACCAGCCGGCGTGATCTGAACGGGGTTGGGCGCCCGCGCTTCGCGGGCCTGGCGGTCGTCTCGCTGATGTACGCGCGCAGCGCCTGCAGCGTGTCGTTCGTGATCAGGCCCTTCCAGACGAGATCCCAGAGAGCGGTCACCGTTTCTCCAGGGAATCCGCCGCCCGTCCCGTCGTGAAGCGCGGCAAAGAACGAAGCGCCGTGCGACTTCAGATACGAGAGGATCTCCGCGGCCCGGCCGCCGCTCTCGGCAGAATCCGATGCGACGACCGGAACGCGCAGCCGCGCCATGTGATCGGTCAGGTAGAGCGCGATGCGTCCGTCTCGTTCGCCAAGTGATTCGACGCCAGCCCACACAACTTCACCAGCGGCCATCAACGTATCGAGCATGCCGGGCTGATAGCCGGCCACTCGCGCCGGCAGAACGTCGCGTTCCACGATCGAGAAGGGGAGCGGCGCTCCTTGAAGCTGCTCGACGGCATCGAGGAGGGCTTCGACGCCCCGCCGCTCCGAGCCGATGCCGTGCCACGCGACGAGAAAACGCCCGAGGGCGTCGGGCGAGACCGGCTCGACCTCGCGCCTGAGACGGGCGAGCGACCGGCTTCGCAATCGTCTGAGAACGTCGGTATCGACCCACTCGCGTTCGACGCCGCCGGGGCGGAACTCTCCCTGCACCAGGCGGCCACTATCGGTCAGCCGTGCCAGGAGTGATTCGGCGATTGCCGTGCCAAGGCCGAAGCGACGCGCCAACGCATCCACGGTGAAAGGGCCATGAGTCCGGCCAAACCGCAGCGCGAGGTCGCCAGCGGGATCGCGGACAGGTTCGAGCAGGGCCGGAGGAAGACCGGTGGGCAACATCACGCCAAGGGCATCGCGATATCGCGCGGCATCTTCGACGGCGACATACCTGCGTTCGCCCGCGATGTCGACGGCAACGATTCGCGACCCCTGCTCGAGAGTTGCGATCGCGGTTTCGACATCCGCAAACGCCGATCGCGCCTGGATCTCCTCGCGAGTCAGGTCGCCGATTCGCAACAGCAAATCGTGGATCCCATCCATCGTCTTCACGCGGCGACCTTCGTCGAGGTACTGAAGCTGCCGTTCCACAGTGTCGAGCGCATCTGGATCGAGCAACTCGCGGAGCTCGGCATCGCCGAGCAGCTCACGAAGTTGATTTTGATCGACCGAGAGCGCCTGGGCCCGCCGTTCTGCCAGCGGCGCGTCACCGTCGTAGATGTAGTTGGCGACATAGCTGAAGAGCAGCGACGCCGCGAACGGTGAAGGGGTGGTCGAATCGATCGTCGCAACGCGAAGCGTACGCTTCGACACCCGACGAAGCATGTCTACCAGCGCCGGCATGTCGAAGTGGTCCCGCAACACTTCGCGATACGTCTCCAGCACTGCCGGAAACGAGCCGAAACGCGACGCTACTTTCAGCAGATCGGAGGCTCGCTTGCGCTGTTGCCAGAGCGGCGTCCGCATCCCTGGTCGGCGTCGCGGGAGCAGCAGCGCCCTCGCCGCTGTTTCGCGAAAGCGTGCAGCGAAGAGCGAGGTGGAGCCAAGCTGACGCAGCACGAGCCCCTCGATTTCCTCCGGTTCGGGCAGCAGCAGCGCCGGATCCGGGGGCCGTTCGACTTCAGGGAAGCGCACGACGAAGCCTTCGTCGCCCCACATGACCTCGACGTCGATGCCGGTCTGGCGGCGGATGTGCGCAGTGACCGCCATTGCCCACGGTGCATGCACGCGACTGCCGAGCGGTGAGAGCAGGCACACGCGCCAGTCACCGAGGTCGTCGAGGCAGCGCTCGATGACGAGCGTGCGATCGTCGGGAATCGCGCCGGTCGCGGCCTGGTCATCCAGGTACCGAAGCGCGTTCTCGGCAGCCGCCTGGTCGAGGTCATGGAGGCGGACCAGCCGATCGATGGCGGCGTTCCTCGGTGTCGCACGCAGATCGCGTATGAGCTTTCCGATCGCGACGCCCAGTTCGACGGGGCGGCCCGCTTGATCGCCATGCCAGAACGGTGTCTTACCCGGCTCGCCAGGCGCCGGTGAGACGAGGACGCGATCGTGGGTAATCTCTTCCACGCGCCATGTAGACGCGCCGAGCGTGAACGTCTCGCCGACATCGGTCTCGAAGACCATCTCCTCGTCGAGTTCGCCGACACGCACGGGACGATCGGCGCCCGCGAGGAACACGCCGTAGAGCCCACGGTCGGGAATGGTGCCGGCGTTGGCGATGGCGACCCGCTTCGCTCCCGACCGTCCAGTGATGATTCCCTGCACGCGATCCCATGTGATCCGGGGACGAAGTTCTGCGAACTCGTCCGAAGGGTATCGGCCCGACAGCATGTCGAGCACGCCTTCGAAGGCGCGGCGGCTCAGCTCGGCGAAGGGAGCCGCCTGTCGTACACGGAAGAACATCTCGTCCACGCGCCATGGGTCCATCGCTGCCATGGCGACGATCTGCTGCGCGAGGACGTCGAGTGGGTTGCGAGGATAGCGCGTCGATTCGACTTGACCGTCGTGCATCGCGCGGGTCACGGCGGCACACGCGATCAGATCGCCTCGAAACTTCGGGAACACGATCCCTTCGCTGATGGCTCCGGCCTGGTGTCCCGCGCGTCCGATCCGTTGGAGCCCGCTCGCCACTGACGGTGGGGCCTCGATCTGCACGACCAGATCGATTGCGCCCATGTCGATGCCGAGTTCGAGCGACGAGGTGGCGACGAGCGCGCGAATGCCTCCTGCTTTCAGCAACTCTTCGACTTCGCTGCGTGCGTCACGCGCCATCGAGCCGTGATGCGAGCGAACGAGCTGTTCATGCGCCAAATCGTTCAGTGCGCTTGCCAGCCGCTCGGCCAGCCGGCGGTTGTTCACGAAAATCAATGTCGACCGGTGCGCGCGAATGAGCTCCAGCAGCCGTGGATGCACTGAGGTCCAGATCGATGGGCGCACCGGCCTTTGCGCTGCCGCGTGCTCCGGCCCCGGTGCGCCCTGGTGCGCCGTCTGCGCCGATGTCGCAAGACGCGCCATGTCTTCGACCGGAACCTCGATACGCAGCGAGAGCTGTTTCTTTTCGGCGGCGTTGACGACCGTCACCTGTCGATAGGTGATTCCCGTGCCGGTGCTCGTGAGTTCGTCCCGAAGCTCCGCTTCTACCGTCGTGGAGACGCGCGTCGAGCGATCGACCTTCTGAGGCTGACGCGATCGACGCCTGGGACTTGCTGCCGCGCCACCGAGAAAGCGCGCGACTTCGTCGAGTGGTCGCTGGGTGGCCGAGAGGCCAATCCGTTGTAGTGGCTCTCGCTCGCTACCGCGCAGTGCCTCGAGGCGTTCGAGCGACAGCATCAGATGCGCCCCGCGCTTGCCGGGGACGAGGGCGTGTATCTCGTCGATGATGACAGTATCGAGCGTGGTGAGACGCGCTCGTGCGTTCGAGGTGAGCAGCAGAAACAGCGATTCGGGTGTGGTGATCAGGATGTCGGCCGCCTCGCGCCCGAACCTCGCCCGGTCGACCGCCGGGGTATCACCTGTGCGGATCGCGATTTCGGGGTAGGTGATCGCCAGATTGCGGGCGCGTGCGACACGGGCGATGCCCTCGAGCGGCGCGCGAAGATTGCGTTCGACGTCCACGGCGAGCGCCTTGAGCGGTGAGATATAGAGCACCCGGCACCGCGACGGCGGTGTCGGCGCCGGGGAAAACATCAGGCGGTTCAGGCACCAGAGAAACGCGGCGAGCGTTTTCCCGCTTCCCGTCGGCGCCAGCATCAGCGTCGATTCACCGCGCGCGATCACCGGCCAGCCGAGCAGTTGTGGAGTGGTCGGCGACGAGAATGCGCTCGTGAACCATTCAGCTACGGCTGGGTGAAAGAGGTCGAGAACCGGGCGACGCGACATGTTCGGTGGATCGTAGATGCTGGTTCGTTGATGGTGCTACCCGGTCACCCCAACCGTCCACCATCCCTTGCCACTTTTTCCCGTCCCACTATCAAGGGATTGTGCGACGGGCACTTGTATGTTGATAATCGGAGAGTATGGGTGATGCAGGTGAAGGACTCGTTGATGCGGAATCCCGCCTCGCCGAGCGGATGGAAGAGCGCGAGCAAGAACGGCGCAATGCCAAGCTGGGTGCCAAGGGTATCGATCCCGAGCGTGTACGACAGATAGAGTCACTGCGTCTGGCGCGAACTGAGATGCAGCGGCAGATGGAGAGCACGGCCCATCAGGCGCGCAAACAGCAGCTTTCACAGGCGATTGTCGAAATCGACAAGCGTCTGGCTGCGCTGTCGAAATAGGGGTTTCAACGCGCCGTTGGTCTCACTCGAATACCACGAGACCACCAAGCACTATTTCGGTCGATTCGCGCGCTCGCGCGGGTACCTGGATTGGGGGACTCAGCCCGATCCATTCCGCCGGTACGCCGGGGCGGCACTGATCGCGCTTCCGCATGACGAGCAACTGGCTGGGGTCAGACCCCTTCACACGTTTTCCCATGTGAAGGGGTCTGACCCCGGTTTCGATAGGGGATTTGCCCGCGAAGTCGCGTCGCCACTGCACCGTGACTCGATTGGCTGGTTCCTGCGTCACGCGATGGGTTTGTCCGCCTGGAAGGCGTATGGCGACACGCGCTGGGCCCTTCGCGTCAATCCATCCAGCGGAAACCTTCATCCTACGGAGGCGTATCTAATCCACGACGGGCGCATCTTTCATTACGCGCCACGCGAACACGCACTCGAGGAGCGTGCGGTTCTTGCGCTTGAAAAATGGAAGGCGTTTCTTCGAGGGCGCCAGGGCTTCCTCGTTGCGCTCACCTCGATTCAGTGGCGTGAGGCGTGGAAGTACGGAGAGCGCGCCTTCCGCTATTGTCAGCACGACGTTGGCCACGCGATCGCCGCGCTCTACTTCTCAGCGTCTCTCTTCGGGTGGAAGCTCAGGCTCCAGTCGGAGTGGCGCGATGAAGATGTGGCGACCCTCGTCGGCGTGGATAGAGATGAGGATCGACGCGAAGCCGAACCCGAGCATCCGGAGTGCATCGCGCTTGTCGGCCCGGACGTTTCATGGATGCCGGGCGACGCTGCGGCACTGGCCGCGGAGGCCCGCAGCGCCGCGTGGCACGGGCGCGCGAACGTCCTCAGCCGCGGCCACCAGGAGTGGCCAGTCATCGAACAGGTCACGCAAGCAACGCGGTATTCGGGCCAACGTTCAATTCTCAACTCCCAACTCCCGACGATCGACTCCCGAGCTCTCTACCCGCGAGGGCTGATCCTTCAACGAAGAAGCGCGCTGGGTTTCGATGGCCGCTCGATACTCCACCGCGAGCGCTTCCTGGCGATGCTGGCGAAACTCCACCCATCGTTGCCGCCATTCGACGCGTTCGACTGGCCGCCTCACGTGCACCTCGCGCTGTTCGTGCATCGCGTCGAAGGGCTCGCGCCAGGCGTATACGTCTACTTGCGCGACGCCTCCGTCATCGACGAATGGCGATCGCTGATGCGGCCGGAGTTCCTGTGGGAACAGACTGGCGACCACTTGTTCCTGCTCCTCCCGACCGATGTCATGTGGGCCGCCAATCGCATCTCGTGCGATCAGGCGATCGCCAGCGACGGATACTTCAGTCTAGGCATGATCGCGCGGCTCGAGTCAGCGCTGCGCGATCGCGGTGAGTGGTTTTACCGGCGCCTCTTCTGGGAGTGCGGCGCGATCGGGCAGGTGCTGTACCTCGAAGCCGAGGCGGCCGGGGCTCGTGGCACGGGAATCGGGTGCTTTTATGACGATGCCGTGCATGAACTTCTGGGGCTGGCCGGTCATGAATGGCAGAGCCTGTATCACTTTTCTATGGGCATGCCGGTCGATGACGTCCGGCTGACGACCGATCCTGGCTACGCGTGGGAAGTGTCAGCGAACGCGGATCAGAACGTCCCGGCTCACGGCGCGCCGGGCTCCGGCATTTGAACACGGACCGTTTCTCCGTCTTCAGTACCGGCGCGCGCCCCCGCGGTAGTCGATGACCTCGAAGACGTCAATCGGGTAGCGCTCGCTGAACAGCAGGAGCGCCTCCCGGCGCCGTGCACTCCCGCCATGAATTCAACGATGCTCCGGAGGCTTGCCATCGATCGTCGCCGCGCGAAGGTTGGCTCCCTGTCGGGCGCCGCGGACAAGGGTGTCGTAATTGACCTTTGGGGATGGGTTCTATAGCATGAACATGTTTGGGAAACTCTTCACAAGCGCGTGTGGCGCGCCGGCAGATCTCTCCACGGTGAATCATTAGTGGACGGTATCAACTGCAGAGTACCACCCGGCCGTGAGTTCCGACCGCGGCTTCCCGGCCGCGAGAACGGAGCAGCCGGTAATGTTGTGGGAAGGACGCACCACTAAATGGACGGTTGGCTTGGCGTAATCATCATGATCGGCCTTGGCCTCGGGTTCGCCGGGACCATGATTGGCGCCTCGATGCTGCTCGGCCCGAAGAATCCCACTCCTGAGAAGCTCGCGCCCTACGAATGCGGGATGCCGGCGGTCGGCGATGCGCGCGAACGTCACTCGGTCAAGTTCTACCTGGTGGCGATGATTTTCCTGTTGTTCGATATCGAGATAGCCTTTCTTTACCCGTGGGCGGTCGCCCTTCGCAGCTTGGGCTGGGTCGGCTTCGTTCAGATCGTGACATTCTTCCTGGTCCTGCTCGTCGGCTACATCTACGTCTGGCGAAAGGGCGTACTCGACTGGGGCCCTGCGGCGCGACGGCCGCGTAGCCAGATCGATCAGAGAGCCGCGTAACATGGCTGATACTCACGATCACGGTCTTGACCCCGAGCTCCCCTTCCTGACGACGAAACTCGAGTGGCTGATTCAATGGGCCCGGCGTTCGGCGATCTGGCCGGTGCAGTTCGGGCTCGCCTGCTGCGCCATCGAGATGATGGCGATGGCCGCCAGCCGTTACGACGTCGCCCGGTTCGGAGCGGAAGTCTTTCGCGGCTCGCCGCGTCAGTCGGATCTGATGATCGTCGCGGGCCGACTTTCACGAAAAATGGCTCCGGCGATGCGACGGGTGTACGACCAGATGCCCGATCCGAAGTGGGTCATCTCGATGGGCGCGTGCGCGTCGGTCGGCGGCGTCTTCGACAACTACGCGATCGTGCAGGGTGTGGACCAGGTCGTGCCGGTGGATGTCTTCGTCCCCGGATGTCCGCCGCGGCCCGAGGCGCTGATCTACGGCCTCGTGCAACTGCAACACAAGATCAATCGATCACGGGCGTAAGGTCCTCTGTGGAAGCTTCCGCCATTATCGAGATCCTGCAGCCACTCCTCCCCGGTGCCGTCTTCGAGCCGGGACGGAGCGTCGATTTCGCCACAATCTACGTTCCGGCCGACCGCCTGGTCGAAACGTGTCAGGTACTGCGCGATGCCGCGCCGCTCGAATTCACAGCCCTGATCGAAGTCACGGCGGCCGACTATCTCCCGCGCGAGCCGCGCTACGAGGTCGTCTATCACCTGCTGTCGGTCTCGAAGAGGTTGCGTCTACGGTTGAAGGTGCGCGTGCCGAGCGGCGGGTCGCTGCCGACGGTGCAAGGCGTCTGGCGCGGCGCCGCCTGGCCCGAGCGGGAAGTCTGGGACATGTTCGGTATCGTATTCGACGGCCACAATGATCTGCGGCGACTGTTGATGCCGGAGGATTGGGAAGGACATCCGGCGCGCAAGGACTATCCGGTGCAGATCCGGAAGGCCACGCAGACGTACGAGCCGCTGGAAGTCAGTGAGGAAGAGTTCAGAGCGAACATCGAGCGCGATCGGGTGAAAAGACCCCGCGGGTAAACTTCCACTTTGGGATGACACCGGGTGTGATTTCCGTCCGCGGCATGAGGAAATCACACCCGGTGTGTTAACAGCGATGCCAGAGATCAGAACCGAGACGATGACCGTGAACATGGGGCCGCAGCACCCCAGCACGCACGGCGTGCTGAGGCTCGTGCTGGAGCTCGATGGCGAGGTCATTCAATCCGTGATGCCGACGATCGGCTACCTGCACACCGGTATCGAGAAGACCGCTGAGCAGAAGAAGTGGCAGCAGGTGATCCCGCTCGTCGAACGCATGGACTACCTTGGCGCGCAATCGAACAGCCTGGCGTATGCGCTGGCTGTGGAGAAGCTGCTCGGTCTGCAGATGCCGCAGCGCGTGAACGACATCCGCGTGCTCATCGCGGAGCTGCAGCGCCTGGCCAGTCATCTCATCTGGCTGGGGACGCACGCCATGGAAATCGGCGCGGTCTCGATGCTCTTCTACGCGATTCGCGAGCGCGAGCTGCTGCTCAATATCAATGAGCTGATCGCCGGGTTCCGTTTCTTCCCGAGCTATATCCGGATTGGCGGCTTGCGCGAGGATCTGCCGCGTGGCTTCCACGAGACCGTCAACGAGTTCCTCGATCGCTTCCCGACGAAGATGGACGAGTTCGAGCGCTTGTTGACGAAGAACGACATCTTCCGTCGGCGCACCGAAGGCGTTGGCGTCGTCACGCTCGAGAACGCCTATCAGTGGGGGCTGGTCGGTCCGATTGCGCGCGCCGCCGGGTCCGATTACGACGTGCGCAAGTACTTTCCCTACTGCGGATACGAGTCCTACGACTTCACGGTGCCAACGGCCCGTGAGGGCGACGTGTACGCCAGGTATCGCGTCCGCATCGCGGAGATGCGTCAGAGCGTCAACATCGCCCGGCAGGCCATCA
>JBKPNV010000207.1:0-18118 GCA_046732795.1 Acidobacteriota bacterium | reverse complement strand
ACGCCGCGCACGACACGCTTCAGGCCGAGGCACAACCCGATCGCGCTCGTCGTGAGACCGCCGAGACTGAGGAGAATCATCACGACATCCCACAAGGGACGCCGGTAATACCAGAACGAGAAGTCCAGGCTGTGCAGGCCGTTGTAGAGCCACCGCTCGGCTCGATCGAACCGGTGAATACGTCCCACCAGCTGGCTCATCCGCGGATCGATGTAGAGCCACGTACGATCGGGATCGTCCAGCTTGACGCGCAAGACCGGCAACGGCGCGAGTCCATCACGCGAGTAGTAATACGAATCGTAGGTTGTCAGCATCTCGGCGTTCGAGATTGCGGTGCCGGGAACTGCGCGTCGCACTCGATCGAGCAGCGACGCAGCAGGGAAGTCCTGACCGTGAACTTGGAGCGTGCGCGCGTTGACGACCGTCTGTGCCGCGTCGCGCGATCGGACTGCGAAGTACGGCTCGTGTCCGCGAACTTCAGTGCCGGCGGTTGGATCCGGGTCGCGCCGCACGATGAAGAATGGTTCCTCCTGTATACGAACGTACTCAACCTCTTTGATCGGTCTTCCGCCGGCGAGCGTTTGCCACGCGTCGGCGTGCAACGCGCGAAACGCATTCACATCGCCGGCGTTGCTGGTGAACGCTTCGCGGAGCCCGCCACCGAAGCGCCCGGCGCTCGTCGCCCAGCCCCACGGCTCCATCGATAACCAGCCGCTGAACACAAACGTCAGCGTGAACACGCCGAAGACCAGCCCGCTGACGTAATGCCAACGCAGCCAGCCCGAATACGGGAGATACGATCCCAGGCGCTTCACGCTGAATGGCCGCGTGATCCTGAGTTGCAGGATGCCGAGCACGATGCCCAGGAGCGCGAGCAGGATGCCGATCCCGGAGGTCCACAGCACGACGGCGCGCCACAGCGGCTGGTTCAGACGCAGCGGTGCGAAGTAGAGGAAGTGCGGGATCGCTCCCACCCATGCGAGCGCGCGGCTGGCTCTCGTGGTCAGCACGGTCACGTCGGCATTGCGTTCCGACACGTACACCTCGGTGCCGGCTTCGTCGTCGACCGTGAACTTGTGCATCGGGCCCTGGCGGAGCGTCAACGACCATTGATCAGGCTCGGTGAGCCTGGCGACGTGGTGCAGGCGGTTCTCCGGGAGGCGCACGAAGTCGGCGGCGACAGTGCGCGCCTGGGCAGCGTCGATGTCGCCTAGCAGCTCGCCGTTGTCCGCAAAGACGGTGGTCGACTCGCCACCCGCACCCAAACGATATGCGGGCCTGCCCATCACAGTGAGCAACGTGACCCGATCAGAACCATCGAGCTCGGCACGATCGAGTGCTTCGGACGCGGCGAGGTGGACGGCCGACGTATCGATCGGTGCCAGGCGTTCGAGTCGCATGTCGGACGTGAGACGTGGCATGCCACGTCCGTAGAGCATCGCGATCCCGGACGCGAACCAGGACACGAAAATCACGCTCAAAGCGATCCCGACGTAGCGATGGGTCAGGATGAGCCACTTACGCAACTGTGTCATATGACTCTCTAAACGGACTCGCTGGCGAGCTAGTATACCCATCAAGCGTGGGCGGAATCCTATGCCGTAGGGCGGGTCTTGCTTTATAGACCTACCTCGAGAGCCGGGTCCGAAAAGCAGAACCCGGGCTACGAGAATTGTCATGCGAGGAGCACTCATGGCTCGACTAGCAGTCAAAGGAACCTTTCTCCTCTGTTTTGCCTTCGCGGCTGCATGCTCGACGGGCGAGGCTCCCTCATCTGGCACAGCCACGACGACTGCGCCGGCGCCTGCCGCCGACGCCCATCCCGCCGGGGGACGCCTGTTCGTCACGAACGAAGTCGGCGGCGACATCAGCGTCATCGACGTCGCCGCGCGGAAGGTCATCACAACGATCCCCGTTGGTAAGCGTCCGCGCGGCATCCGCGTCAGCCCCGACGGATCGACGCTCTACGTTGCCCTCAGCGGCTCGCCAATCGCGGGCCCTGGCGTAGACGAGAGCAAGCTGCCGCCCGCCGACAAGCGCGCGGACGGGATCGGCGTCGTCAGTGTGGCGGATCACAAGCTGCTGCGAATCGTGAAGGCCGGCTCCGATCCGGAACAGATGGCCGTCAGTCAGGACGGCTCGCGCCTGTTCGTGGCGAACGAAGACGTCGGCGAGGCGAGCGTCGTCGCCGAGGATGATGGTCATGTGCTGGCCAGCCTGAAGGTCGGCGGCGAACCCGAGGGCGTGGAGATGCGGCCGGACGGGCAGGTCGTCTACGTCACCTCGGAAGAAGATGGGCAGGTCGCCGTCATCGACACCGCTGCGCTCAAGGTACTGAAGATGATGGATGTTGGTCCGCGTCCGCGATCGACTGCATTTCTGCCCGACAGTTCACGCGCGTACGTGTCCTCGGAGAACGGCGGGTCGTTAGCGGTGATCGATGCGATGAAGCATCAAGTCATCGACACGATCAAGCTGAGCGGCGAGATGGTCCGACCCATGGGCGTTGCGGCGTCGCCTGACGGCAAGCAGATCTTCGTGACCACCGGGCGTGGCAAGAACGTCGTCATCATCGACACCGCAACGAACAAGCCCGTGGCGTCGATCGAAGTGGGTGATCGGCCGTGGGGGATTGCCGTCTCAGCCGACGGCAACACGGTTTTCACCGCCAACGGACCGTCCAACGACGTCTCGATCGTGGATGTGCCGTCGCGTACGGTGAAGGCCAAGGTGATGGTTGGCAATCGCCCGTGGGGTGTGGTTTTCGTGCCGTAGCTGGTGTCAGGCAGTGAATCGTGAACGACGAAGGCGAGAGCAACGTGTGCTGTCACGATTCACTGCCTGACACCCGAGGGATTCAAGCTAAACCGTCACGATTCACTGCCTGACACCGATTGGAACGACCGAGCTTCGGCGGGAACGCCGGTTGCTTCCAAAGCAGCATGTCCAGCATCCCGCCCAACCGCTGGCCTTATATTGCCATCGCAACGGCCACGCTTGTCGCCGCCTCGATCAGTCCGGCTCAGCAGGGCCACCAGACTTTTGCACCACATGAGCGCAATTATGCGGATGCTCCGCCGGCCATCGTGTGGTCCACACCCGAGCTCCCGAAGGGGCCTGTCGACTTCGAATCTGCGGAAGAGCGGACACTGCGGGTCGAACCGGTGGCCAACCATCTCGAACAGCCGTGGTCGGTTGCGTTCCTTCCCGATGGCACCCTCCTGATCACCGAACGCGCCGGCCGCCTTCGCATCGTACGAAACGGCCGCCTCGATTCCAGGCCAATTGCTGGCGTACCCGACGTTCAGACCGGAGGACCGCGTGGGCTGCAAGGGCTGATGGATGTGGTGCTCCATCCGCAGTTCGCGCAAAACCATTGGGTCTACCTCACCTACCACAAGCCCACGAGCGACGGCGGCGGTGCGGCGACGGTGATGCGCGCGACCTGGGATGGTTCCGCCCTCGTCGACGGGCGCGACATTTTCGAATCCGGCGCCGTCGACACCGAAGCCTCTCGCGTCGCATTCGATCGGCACGGGATGATGTATGTCTCGATCAGTGCGCCGGGATCTCCACAGGTGCGCCGGTCTCAAGACCCGAACGATTACGCCGGTAAGATTGTTCGGCTCCGCGACGACGGGACGATCCCGTCAGACAACCCGTTTGTCAAACGCGCCGGATACAAGCCGGGCATCTACACGATGGGACACCGCAATGGGCACGGCATTGCCATGAACCCTGAAACCGGTGAGATGTGGCAGACGGAACAAGGACCGAGCGGCGGCGACGAAGTCAATGTCCTCCGGCCGGGCCGCAACTACGGGTGGCCGATCGTGAGTTTCGGACGGGACTATTGGGGTGCAAAGATCTCGACACGGCCATTTCGCACCGGCATGGAAGATCCGTCGATCGTGTGGTTGCCTTCCATTGGCGTCACCGGCATGACCTTCTACATGGGGAATCGCTTTCCGCACTGGCAGCGCAACCTGTTCGTTGGCGGTCTCCGCGAGGGAGGCGTTCCCCGCACCGGTCAGATCCAGCGGATCGTCTTCAACGATTCATGGCAGGAACTTCGGCGTGAACCCATGTTGATGGAACTGGGTCAGCGGATTCGCGATGTTCGCGAGGGACCTGATGGTCTTCTGTATGTGCTCACTGCCGAAGACGATGGTGCGCTCCTCAAGATCGAGCCGCGCTGACTCCTCACATCAGACACGGCCCTCTCTCGCCAGGTGGCAAGCGCAACGCTTTGAGCAGAGCGGGTCGTTACTTCGAACCGAGGTCATGCTTGCCGAGCTCGTTCACCGCTGCCTTGAAGCCGTTCGCCAGCTTGTCTGCCGGCCCCGTTCCCCAATAGTGGAGGAAGTACACGATGGGCTGCGTCTGCAGCATGTGATGATGGAGTGACACAACGGCCAACCCGTTCTTGCGAAGAGCCTGCAACACAGGCGTCACCTCGCCGGCCAACATCGCCACATCGCCAGCGATGGCGGCGTCCTGGTCCGTGCCGACGAACGCCGCCCACGTATTGAGACCCATGCGTGCGTTGATCGGAGCTCCCATTTCCGTGAGTTTCAGATCGTCACGTCCGATGGTGATCTTGTAAACGGCGCCCGTCTGCTCGCCATCGGTCCCGACGATCTTCGCCAGCTTCGCCGTATCCATCTTTGTCGCTGCCGGTGACGCACCTGCGGCTGCCGGTGCGGATTGCGAGGCGCTGCCGGTCGTTGTCTTGCCGATGAGATCCAGCGCCGGCTTGACCTTGCGTGCCAGATCCGCGGCGCTTCCGTGCCCATGCACGTGCATGTAGAAGATCCGCGGTTGCTCCCAGAAGAAGTGATTGTGAAGAGCGGTCACCTCGAGGCCGTTATCGAGCAGCGCTGACATGACCGGGTTGACTTCGTCCTCTGTCAGGACGAGGTCTCCCATCATGACGTCCATGCCGCCAGTACCCTTCGTGAGCGCCACCCAACCGCCAAAGCCGAATGGCGTCGGCGTCTTCACGTTCGCGACCGTGACGCTGAGATCGTTCCTCGGAATATTGACCTTGAGCACGTTGGCCTTGTAATCGCCTTGTTTGCCGAGTGTGCTCAACACCTGCTGGTAATCGGACGGGACATCCTGAGCCCACGCCCGCGGCGCGACCGACGACATCAACGTCAGCAACGTGAAGAACGTTTTCATGGATAACCTCCAAACTTTCACCGCCGTGTCTCCGGACTGGCTGATTGCAAGGGCGAGGCCGGCCGCCACGACCACGACGTCAGCGGCGGCCCGAGGATCAGGACCACCCAGACTGCTTCCCGGCACAATGTCAGCAAGATGTCGGTGGCTCTCAGAAGGGCGCGACGGGAATGACGAAGACGAAAGAAAGCGACCACGGGCTGGCGTCGTCGACAAAGCGCGTCCCGTCAGCAAACACGTCCCCGCGTCGAGGGAGGCCGGTTGCCAGATAGTCGAGCGACGTTTCAAATTCAACCCCGCTGAGCCAGCGTTGTTCCGGCAGCCATTTGAAGAGGTGCACCGCCGTGTCGAGCTCGAAGTCGAGCTTATGGGTATACGCCCGGTCGACATCGGGACGCTCCGCCGGGCTGAATTGATCCACGACGTCGAAATGCGACGTCACCCAGCCGCGTGACATCGATTTCGTCAGCCAGTGCCAGTTGCTCTCGAACTCGAGCTCGACGCTGTTGTCATCACTGAAGGGTGATGTAATTGCCTCCACGGTGAATCCGAGCCACCGGATAGTGGTGGCCATGTCCAGCGCCAGAACCGTTTCAAAGATCCGCTCACGATTGACACGCTCGGTCAGGCCGCCGGGCGAGACGACTCGATGGCTGTTCGCGAGATTCTCAATCGTGAGCGTCGGTTCTACCTTCCATTCCAGCTTGCAGATGAAACGGCACGGCCTCTCTTCCTGCGCCCGTGCGAGCGAACACGTCATCACTACCGCCGCTACCGCCAGCCACGTGACACGCGCTGGTCTCGTCATCGCTACTCCAGGCGCCAGGGCGACACATTGGACCAGCCTCTCATCGCCTGCCGTACCCAGTCTGTCGATTGGTCCGTGTGACAACTGGTACACGGATTCGGGATTTTGAACTCATCGGTCATCGTCGGCGTGATGAACGCGAACGTATGGCTGCGGACGTTCACGTTCGCGATCGTCTGCTCGATTTTCGGCATGTGACAAGCCACGCACTCGCTTCCTGCACTGCCGCGCGCATGGTGGGTATGTTCCTGCAGCGTCGCGGCATGCGGTCCGTTGGGCGACGTGGGGCCGTGGCAGGTCAGGCAGATATCACGCGCGGGCTTGACCAGCAGAGCGTCATTCGCAGTCCCGTGCGAGTCGTGGCAACTGAAGCAGGTGACACCGCGGCGATACATCACGCTCGTGACGAAATCGTTGCCCTGCATCCGGTTCTTGTGAGCCGTGCCGTCGGCAAAATGCGTGAACGTCGTTTCGCCGAGCTTGTGCTCTTCGAGCCGCCAGAAGTCTTTCAGTTGCTCGCCTTGATCGAACCCTACGGGCCAGTCGTAGTAACGGCCTGCGACGGGGTTTTCGAGCGGCTGTCCCTGTGAGTGGCACTGAATGCACGTATCATTCGCCCGCACGAAGTCGAGCTTCGCGGGATTGACGATATTTGTCGCTGATGGCCCGGCAGCATGCTGACTGCCAGGTCCGTGACACTTCTCGCATCCGACATTCCATTCAGTCGGTGTTTTCGTGGCGATGTTGTAGTTGACCGAGTGACAACCGTCGCAGAGCGGGCCGGTCGGACGTTGCTTGTTGTCCGCAGGGTAGTGCGGCACCCACCAATCCGTGTTGGGCTGAACGAAATACGGACGCCAGACGCGATTGGTCACATCCCATTGGGCGCCCAGCGGGAAGTAATCGTCTCCAATCTTGGTGAAATAGCGCTGCTTCCATTTCGATCCGTAGACGAAGGCGATATCATCGAGCTTGAACGTGACCAGTGGATCCGGCTTCGACAGATCCGGCAGCACAACACCGGGGCGTGTCTTCGGATCGGTGATGACGTTGGCCATCCTCGTTTTCGACCACCGTTCGTAGGTCGCCGCATGGCAGCGACGACAGGTCTCGGAGCCCACGTAGCTCCGGCCCTCGGGCGTTGCAGCGGGCGGTGCGTTTTGAGGTGCGGCGGGTATCGGTGCGGCCTGCTGCGACGAAACGCGCACGGAGAATACGGCGGAGAAGATCGCCATCCCAGCGCCAATCAGAGTCAGTGAAGAGCGCATAGTCATCCTGACATCTTATCGATGTCTGTTGCTGGATTCACATCGCCGACGCAAATGTCAGGAAGAGGTCAGGCCGACCTCGACAAAGAGGCACCTTCATAAAATGACGAATATGTTGAGCGCGGGTCTGTCCTGATGTTTTCGCAACGATCCCGTCGAGAGCTGGAGACAGAATCTGCGCCGCCTTCACAGGAATCGGCAAGCGGTAACGCCATCGGGGCCCCGATCGGATCACCACGAGCTCTGTTCTCGATTGCCGGCGCGGTCCGCAGGACGGTCGATCGGATTCGTGAGCGCCTCACTGGTCGTCCTGCGCTACGGGCTCCCACGTTCATCGGTGAAGCGTCGATCTCGATGGACGATCTGCGTGGGCTGAAAGATTCGCCGGTGCCGTTGATTGTCGGCCCCTGGTCGTCAGAAGTCGGCTTCGAACTGCTGTATTGGATTCCGTTCCTGCGGTGGGCCTCGAGCGAGTACGAGCTCGATCCGGCACGAATCATCGCCGTATCACGAGGTGGCACATTACCGTGGTACGCCGACCTCGCCTCACGCGTCGTTGATGTGTTCGAATTCGTCAGCCCCGACGAGTATCGTGGTCGCATTGGTGAACGGGTGCGTCACACCGGCCAGCAAAAGCAATTCGAAATCGGTGAGTTCGACCGGATGGTGGTCGACCGCGTCCGGGAGAACCTGGGGGCGCGCGACGCGCACGTTCTGCACCCGTCGGTCATGTACAATCTGTTCCGTCGCTACTGGAATGAAAAGGCGCCTGTCGGCGTTCTGACGAGCCATACGAACTACTCGACGCTTCCAGATCCCGGTCGGCTCGATCCCACGCTGCCATTGCCGACGGAGTTCGTGGCGGTCCGCTTCTACTTCCGCCCGTCGTTTCCGGGCACTCCCGAGAATCGGGAATTCGCACAGACCGTCATTCGGCGCCTGGCCCGTCATCGATCGGTCATCATTCTCAATACAGGCCTTCACGTCGATGACCACGAGGATCTCGAGGCGTTGCGTGAGGTGGGCGTATACCGGATAGACGAGTGGATGACGCCGACGAACAACCTCCGTCTTCAATCGCAGATTATCAGTCGCGCGACGGCCTTGGTCGGAACGTACGGCGGCCTGTCGTATCTCGGGCCATACTACAAAGTACCAACCATCGCCTTCTATTCGGACGCGCACGAACTGGTACCGGCCCATGTCGACGCCACGTGGCGTCTCTGTCGAGCAACGGGAACGCCGCTGACGATGATGCACGTCGGTGATGCGGCGCTGGTCGCGTCTACACTCGATGGGTTCAGTGGCTTGACCTGAATAGGGGCCAACCTCCCATATACAGAGACGGGCCGCCTGCAGAGGTCCCGTTAGGACGTCTCGAGAGCGGTAGGCGGTTCCTGGCGCAGGTCGATGCCCACCTCATTGCCTGCATCACGTACACTGGGGTCGTGGGTGTTCGAGCGAGAGTCACCCGGCGGGCGCGAATGGATGCGGTCGCCATCATGCTCGTCGCGCTGGTGCTCGCGACCGCCGTGCGAGTCGAGGCGCAATTTGCCCAGCGCGGGTTCGGTCGTGGATTCCTGAACGTGCGCGGCGCCAGGGCCGAGGACTTCGACGGCAGGTTCAACTTCTGCCGCGTGATGTTCGATAGTGATTTTCGTGGCGACGGGGCGAACTGGAGTGTCGACTATCCTCGTGCCGACATCAACCTGTCTATTCGCCTGGCGGAGTTGACCAAGACGACGATCAGTCGCGATTCATCCGGCAACCCGAAGCATCTGCTGGTTCGGCTGACCGACCCGGAACTGTTTGGCTGTCCGTTCATCATGATGACCGAGGTTGGCTCTGCCTCGTTCAGCGACGAAGAGGCGGCACAGCTTCGTACATACTTGGACAAGGGCGGGTTCCTGTGGGCCGACGACTTCTGGGGCACGTACGCGTGGGACTGGTGGGTCGCGCAGCTGCGGAAGGCTCTCCCCGCCAACGACTACCCCATCGTCGACATCACGCCGGCTCACCCGATGTTCCGTGCTCTGTTCGACGTGAAGCACACGCCGCAGATCCCCTCGATTGGATTCTGGGCAAGCAGCGGAGGTGCGACCTCCGAGCGGGGTGAGGACAGCGCGGTGGTCGACACGCGCGCCGTCCTCGACCGTCATGGACAGATCATGGTGCTGATGACGCACAACACCGATCTTGGCGATTCGTTCGAGCGGGAGGCAGACGATCCGCAGTACTTCTACCAGATGTCGGTACCCGGATATGCGTTCGGGATCAATGCGCTGGTCTATGCGATGACGCATTGACATGCGCCTCTACGTCGCGTCCTCGGATGGCGGCGATTTGCGGCTGGCCAATATTCGGTCGACGCGGTTACCATCCATGTCGACGACCTCGAATCGATAGTCGCCTCGCTCGAACACATCCCCGGTCCGCGGCACGCGTCCCAGCGCAACCATGGCCAGTCCGCCCAATGTATGGAAGTGTTGCCGCTCCTCGTCGCTGACGACCCCTTCTGCTACGAGCGTTCGCAGCGCACTGTCCAGATCGACGGCGCCGTCCAGCAGCCAACTGCCGTCCTCGCGTTGAACGATCGCAGGTTCTTCCCCCGGCTCCGTCGGAAGATCACCGACGATCGACGAGATTACGTCGGTGAAGCTGACCAGGCCTTCCACGTCACCGAATTCGTCGACCACGAGCGCGATGGGCAGATGCGTCCGCTTGAACTGTTCCAGCAGCTTCATCAGCGTCATCGTCTCCGGCACGAACAATGGCGGCTCGGCGAGCGCCGGAAGATCGGGTTGCCGCTGTTCGAGGAATTGCTCCAGCACTTTCGTGGATCGGACAAATCCAAGCACCTTGTCCAAGCTTCCGTCACATAGCGGAAGCACGCTGTGCGGCTGTTCGCGCAGTTTCTCCCGAAGCATGACGACAGAGTCGCGGATGTCGAGATAAACGATGTCCGATCGCGGCGTCAGCACTGCGCCGACGTGGCGATCGTCGAGGTTGAGCACGTTCGTGACCAGTTCGTGCTCCGTCGGCTCGAACACGCCCTCCTCGGCGCCCTGCTCGAGCATCACCCTGATCTCGTCGGCCGTGACTCCCGGCTGCTTGGCTTGTCGCACGCGAAACAGCCGGAGAATCGAGTCGGTCGACACGCTCAGGAGAAAGATGATGGGCCGTGCGACGGCTGCGACGACATCCATCGGTCTGGCGATGGCGCTGGCGATCGTTTCCGGATGAATCAGCGCGAGCCGCTTCGGAACGAGCTCGCCGATGATCAGCGAGACGTAGGTGAGCGCCGCGACCATGATCGCCAGCGACAGCGTGTCGGCGTATGGCGCGAGGAGGGGAACCTGCTCGAGGGCGGGGCGTAGGCGCGCGGCGATGGCGCCTTCGCCAATCGCGCCGTTCAGGATGCCGATGCTGGTGATGCCGACTTGCACGCTGGAGAGAAATCGCGTCGGCTCCGATGCCAGCGTCAACGCGTGTCGCGCGCCCTTGCTGCCGTCTTCCGCCAGCTGGATCAACCGCGCGCGTCGCGAGCTCACAACGGCGATCTCCGACATCGCGAAAATGCCGTTCAGCACGATCAACAACAACAACAGGAGAACATCTTTCGGCATACAGGACCCTGAGCTGGAGGACGGACCCTGATGCGGAAAGTGGCCGGTTCAAGGAGTCCGACTCCCGGGCCGGACATTATGTCCAACCGGCGATTTTACGCACACCGACGGTCGACGATCTCGGTCCGCTTCTCCTTGAACGCATCGATCCATTCGTCAACCGTGGCGAAGCCGGACGAGACATCACCCGGCGACCGCAGTCGCAATTGCACCCGCGCCACCTCGAACAGATCCCGAATCTGCTGATCGGACAGCTGCACGAGCAGGTCGGCGAGGAAGCGACGTCCGTCCTCGCTGATGGCCGGATTGTTCAACGTGCCGGTCAGCGACCTGGGGAGGTTTCCTGTGCAGCCGGTGGCGTCTTTCCAAACCGATGTACGCCGCCATCCCATCAGGTTCACGCTTCCGATCTCGTTCGTGTTGTTGCGATTGCCGCGTCCGAAGGTGAGTCCAACGTCATTGAGCATCATGAACGGGCGGGTACATGAATCCTTCGAGATGGGACCACGGTCCTGACAGACGATGCGCTGCTGTTCCGGCTTCGAGTCAGTGTGCTGCATGAAGACGGCGAGAAGTTTCAACGCGTCGCGCTGCGCTTTCGGCGCTCCTCCTGACTCGGGATCGACTGAGTCGAGCTCATCCCATGACCATCCGGACTTCGCCTCCGACGGCCACTCTTTTCCATCCGCCTTGCGTTCGATGACGGCGGGATCGAAACGGCTCTCGTCGCCGGGCCGTTCGATGCCACCGAAATGCTCCGGGCAATGACGGCAAATCACGTTGACGGGGTACATGCGATCGGCGCCGAAACCGAGCGCCCAGAGAAGGCGCGTGGCGAGCACCTCCCCGAAGACCTCACCGTTGGTCCCCCCGAATTTCACTTTGACTTCGTCATCTTTGCCAATCACACACGCAAACTTGGGCGAGTCGCCGGTCATTTTTTTGTCGAGATAGTCGCAATATACCGTCGCGCGGAATGGAAACGCCCCCTTTCCGCCAGGGCCCTCCTTGATGTTCACGGTACGGAGATCGGTCGGCTTCCAAAGCTGCGCGCGCGCGATCGCGGCCGCGCGGAGATCGTGGCGCCGGGATTCGGGCTCGACATGGCCCCGAACCGTCGCACAAGCGCTCACCGAGCCCAGCAACACGATCAATGCCGAGGTGCAGGTCCGATTCATGTCTTTGTTCCTTGCAACAACTCTTCCGCATTGAAGGACCTCGACAAGCTGAGGCGGAATTCGGCCTGTCCGGATGTTTGATAAACTCCCCGGGAACCTCTTGCATTGCGGAGATCACGATTGATGTCTCGAGTGTGGACTGCACTCCTCGTCGTCTGTGTCGTGTTCGTGGTGGGCGCCAGTGCTCAGCGCCGCGGCGGCGATCCCAAGGCTCGTGCCGTGAAGAACCCCGTGCCATCGACGCCCGCTTCCATCACCGCGGGACGCGCCGTGTACAACATGAATTGCCGGCAGTGCCACGGACTGCGGCTCAAAGGCGATGGCCCGTTGGCGCCGAAGAATCCCAAGCCCGCCGACCTCACCGACGACAAGTGGGATCACGGGCCGAGCGACGGCGAAATCTACGCAGTGATCTGGAACGGCGCTCCCGCGCCCATGTCGGAAATGAAGCCGATGAAAGACACGTTGAAGGAGCGGGACGTCTGGAACGTCATCAATTTCATTCGCAGCATGGGACCCAAGCCGGCTGCTGCAAAGTGACGTCCCGGTGAGGATTCCCGTCGTCAGTACCGGGTTCGCACGTCTCTGCTTCATCCTGGTCGCCACTCTGGCCGGTGGGCTCGGCTGCCGTGTCTTCGAACGAAACGTGCCCAGTCCCGCGGCAGCGCAGCTGCTTCCCGGTCAGACGGCCGACGTTTTCACGACGGCACGTCCAACATTTGCCGTGGCGCTGAATGACTTCCTCGGCCGTCATCCGGTCGAGGTCGAACAGCCGTTCGAGTTCCCTCACAACATTCACGTGGGCCGCGAGATCGCGTGCACCGAGTACTGTCACGAAAGTGTGTCGGAAGGGCCGGTGGCTGGCCTTCCGAGCGTGCGAACTTGTATGGGCTGCCATCGAAACATTGCCACCAATCGCCCCCGTATCCGTCAGATCACGCAGATGCGGGAGCAAGGTCGTGACTTCGCATGGAAGCGCGTGTTCGGCTATCCCGCGCAGTCGCACGTCCGGTTCAATCACGCGCCGCACATTCGCGCGAAGGTCGAATGCTCGACGTGTCACGGCAACATCGGCGCGCAGCGCGTCGCACAACGTAATGTCGATATGACGATGGGTTTCTGCGTGAACTGTCACCGAGAACGCAAGGCTCCGGACGATTGCCTCACGTGTCATTTCTAGCGAGGCTGCGCCTCGGGCGACCAGCATGTAGCGTCGCCTCGCCAGCGCAGTGTTTAATTGTCCGCGCTCCGCGCGGGCGCAGACGTCTTGAATGGAGTGCCCGAAACTTGACGCGTTCACAAGGAATGAACCATTCAAGACATCTAGCGAGGCGCGTGTAGTGGACCGTCGATCCTTCATCAAGCTCACCGCGATCTCCGGCACCAGCGCCGCGCTGGCGAGCTGCGGCAGTCCCGAGAACGAGGTCATCCGCTTCGTGCCGGACGAGGACATCATGCCCGGCATCGCGACGATCAAGCCGGGCGTCTGCACGCTGTGCGCGTCGGGCTGCGGTCTGACCGTGCGGATGATGATGGCCGATGCGGATGTGGTCCGGAATGGACAAGCGGGCCTGGTTCGGATCCACGCTGCCAAAAAACTGGAAGGGCGCGGCGATCACCCCGTGAACCATGGAGGGCTGTGCGCGCGCGGGCAAGCGGCGATTCAGGTGACGTATCACCCGGATCGCATCACTCAGCCACTGCGGCGAAGCGGTGATCGCGGGCAAGGAAAGTACGACGCCATTTCCTGGGACGATGCGACCGCGGAGTTGGTGTCGCGGCTCGACATGCTCGCGTCCGCCGGCAACCAGAAGTCGCTGGCCTTCATCAGACGCGCACGTCGCAGTCAGCGAGCCGCGCTCATCGACCGCTTTCTGACGGCGTACGGTGCGCCAGGTGCGATCTCGTACGAGCTGTTCAACGATGATGTGCTGCGGCGCGCGAACGCGCTCAGCTTCGGCCACGAGCAGCTGCCGACCTTCGATCTGCCGAACGCGCGATATGCACTGAGCTTCGGCGCCGATTTCCTGGGCACGTGGAACTCGCCGACATCCCACGGGTATGGCTACGGCCTCATGCGGCAGGGGCGTCCGGGCCTGCGCGGCATCTTCGTGCAGGTCGAATCACGGATGACGCAGACCGGCGCGAATGCGGACCAGTGGGTTCCGTTGAAGCCGGGGACCGAAGGCGTTTTGGCGCTCGGATTTGCGAACGTCATCATGAGCGCCAAGCTACGCTCGGCCAGCGCGGGCGGGCGGGCCGGGGCGCTCATTGAGGGCTGGTCTTCCGGCTTGGGTGACTTCGCCCCCGCGCAGGTCGAACAGATCACCGGTGTTGCCGCTGCGCGCGTCGAGCGGCTGGCGCGAGAGTTGGCTGAGATCACGCCGTCCGTTGCCATCATCGGCGGTCCGCCGCTGGCGCATACGAACGGCCTGTTCAATGCGCTCGCGGTGAACGCACTCAACGCGCTGCTGGGCAGTGTCGAGCGGCCGGGCGGTGTGTTCTTCACGCCACAGATCAATCTCGCATCGGCTGCCAAAGGGCTGGCAGGACGAGTCACGGCATCGCCGTCACTCGACCGCCTCGCGGCGGCAATTGCCGACGGGTCGTCCGTCCCGCAGATTCTTCTGCTCGACGGCGCCAACCCTGTCTTCACGTCACCCAAGGGTTGGCGCATGCGCGAGGCGCTCGAAAAGATTCCCTACATCGCGAGCTTCGGCAGCTTCCTGGACGAAACGGCCGCCTTGTCGGATCTGATTCTGCCCGACCATTCGTTCCTGGAGACGTGGTCCGAGGCGCTGCCGGAATCGGGGTCGATGATGGCCGTCGCCAGCGTGGCACCGGCTGCAATGATGCCGATGTATCAAACGCGGGCGACACCGGACGTTCTGCTCGACGTCGGGCGCAGGCTGGCGAAGCCGCTCAACCTTCCGTGGGAGAACTTCGAGGCGCTGCTCACCGAGACCATCTCGGCGCTGCCCACGACGTCGACGTTCGACGCGTGGACCGATGCGCAGGAGAAGGGCGGTTGGTGGGGCACGCTTCCCGCTGCGCTTGCCGCGGCCGCCGCGGCTCCGGCACAGACGAAGCCGTTCGCGTTCTCGGAGCCACAGTTCGACGGTGACGCGGCACAGTATCCGATGCACTTCCTACCGTATGCCTCGAGCGCGTTCCTCGATGGCTCGCTGGCGCATCTGCCATGGTTGCAGGAGATGCCCGATCCGCTCACCTCCGCGATGTGGAGCAGTTGGGTCGAAATCAACACCGCGACCGCGGCAAAGCTCGGCATCCGCGATGGAGACGTCGTGGAAGTCGCCTCGGCGCAGGGCACGCTGCGCACGGCGGCTATCGTGTCGCCTGGCATCGCGCCGGATGTCGTTGCGATGCCGGTGGGGCAGGGACATCAGCGTTTCACGCGCTATGCCACAGGACGCGGCGAGAACCCGATCGAACTCCTCGCGCCGCTAACCGAGCCGGAGACTGGCAGCTTCGCGTGGGCGGCGACGCGTGTCCGTATCACACGTGTCGGTGATCCAGACGGACGGTTGATTCTGTTCGCGGGTGGGTCGCGCGAGGAACAAGACAGAGGACGATGACTCGGGATCGGGACTCGGGATTTGGCAACCGGGAGTTGATTGAATGCCGAAATGGGGAATGGCAGTCGATCTCGACAGATGTGACGGATGCAGCGCGTGTGTGACCGCGTGTCATGCCGAGAACAACATCTCGACGGTGGGCGCCGACCAGGCGTCGCGCGGGCGCGCCAAGCACTGGATCCGCGTCGAGCGTTACTGGGAAGGTGAGTTCCCTGACGTGCGGCTCAAGTTCCGGCCCGTCATGTGTCAGCACTGCGAGAACGCCCCGTGTGAGCCGGTGTGCCCGACCTATGCGAGCCATCACACCGAGGACGGGTTGAACGCGCAGGTCTACAACCGCTGCATTGGCACACGGTACTGCGCGAACGCGTGTCCGTATAACGTCCGCTTCTTCGATTTCTTCAATCCCTCATGGGACAAGCCGCTGCATCTGCAGCTCAATCCCGACGTCTCGCTGCGCGAAGTCGGCGTGATGGAGAAGTGCACGTTCTGCGTTCAGCGCATCAAGGCCGCGACGATCCAGGCCAAGGCCGAGGAGCGCCAGGTGGCGGACGGGGAAATCAAACCCGCATGTGCCCAGGCGTGTCCCGCCCAAGCGCTCGTGTTCGGCGATCTCAGCGATCCGGAGAGCGCGGTCTCGCGCCTGTCTCGATCGTCTCGCGGCAGCAAGCTGCTCGAGGATCGCGGCACTGAACCGGCGGTCACCTATTTGAGCCGGCAATCATGAGCGCGTTGCCGTCACACCAGCAGATAAACACGGACCTGCTGCGGCCGCTGCTCCGCACCTCGTGGAAGTTCTACGTCACCGTGGCTATCCTTGGCGCACTCGTCCTGGCCGCTCTGGTGTCGTGGCTGTCGCAGATGTACTTCGGGTTTGGCATCTCGGGAATCCGCTGGCCCGTCTATTGGGGCTTCTACGTCACGAGCTTTGTCTTCTGGATCGGCATCAGCCACGCTGGGACGCTCATCTCCGCGATTCTTCGACTCGTCGATGCCGGCTGGCGGCGGCCGGTCACCCGATGCGCTGAGGTGATCACCGTCTTCGCGTTGATGATCGGCGCGATGTTTCCGATCATCCACCTCGGCCGTCCCTGGCTGGCGTTCTGGCTCTTTCCGTACCCGAGCGAACGGTTGATCTGGCCCAACTTCCGCTCACCGCTGGTCTGGGATTTCTTCGCCATCAATACCTACCTCACAGGCAGCGTGCTCTTCCTGTTCCTGCCGATGATTCCCGACTTCGCGGTCGTCCGCGACAAATCCACCGGACTTCGCCGCCGCGTCTACACCGTGCTCGCCCTCGGCTGGCGCGGGACGCCGAAGCAGTGGCATCGCCTCGAGACGGCGATGGGGATTATGGCAATCGCAATCGTGCCGGTCGCAGTGTCCGTTCACACGATCGTCTCGTTCGATTTTTCGATGGCGCCCGTGCCGATGTGGCAGTCGACGATTTTCGGCCCCTACTTCGTGGCCGGCGCGATTTTCAGCGGCATCGCCGGTCTGCTCATTGCAATGGCGGTCCTGCGGCGCGTGCTGCACCTCGAACAGTACCTGCACCCGATTCACTTTGAGAACCTCGGCAAGCTGCTGCTGGTGATGGCACTGCTGTGGGGATACTTCGTCTTCAACGAGCGACTGGTCACCTATTACGGGAACGAGCCATCGGAGATGGCCGTGTTCTGGCGGACACAGCGCGAATCGTTCGCGCCGCTCTATTGGACGATGGTGATTGGCAACTTCGTGTTGCCGCTGGTGGTGATGGGAATCAGGCGATTCCGCACGATCACGGGCTGCGTCATCGCCTCGCTCGGGGTGGTCGTCGGCATGTGGCTCGAGCGCTTCCTGATCATCGTCCCGTCGCTCGGTCACAAGTACCTCCCATACAGCTACGGCATCTATCGGCCCCAGCCGGTAGAGATCATCATCGCTGGCGCGACCTTCGTGGCGATGGCGCTGCTGTACGTGTTCTTCGTCAAGGTCGTGCCGATCATCTCGATTTGGGAGCTCAAGGCGGGCGAACACCAGCCTCCGGACGCGTCGCCGCCGGCGGCCGAAGAGCATCGGCTCCGGGAGCAGCTCTCATGAAGGCGGTGTACGGCCTCTACCCCGACGGTCATTCCGCGCAGCAGGCGGTCAGCCGTCTGCACGCCGCCGGTGTGCCCGATCGCGACATCACCATCCAGTCGGCTCAACCGATGGAGCACTTCGAGTTCGGTCACCGCGACAAGGCGACCTGGATGTGGTGGATCGCGTGTGGCGGCGCTCTCCTCGGCATGGCCTCCGCTCTCGGTCTGGCCTGGCTGACCGAGATATCCTGGCCGATCGACGTCGGTGGGCTTCCGATTTTCGCGTGGTGGCCCAATCTGATCATCACGTTCGAGCTGACGATGCTGGGGGCGATCCTTGCCACGGTCGTCACGCTGGGCGTGACGGCGAGGCTCGGCCGTCGATCGACCATCTA
>JBKPNV010000206.1:0-4676 GCA_046732795.1 Acidobacteriota bacterium | reverse complement strand
GTCCCCACGCATCGGGCACTGACATCGGCGAGATCAGCACACGCTTTCCGCTGAACCATTTGCCTGTGTCGACCAGGAGATAGCGAACGGTCCACCGGTCCTCTTCGAAATAGAAATCGGCGAGCGTCCCGATTTCGCCATCCACGCCTCGAACAGTGGCGCCTGTGACTTTGTGAGCCAAATGCAGCATGACCTGACCTCCGCGAACAGCTCCAATTGCCATCGCAGCAAAGGCAGGACCACCACTAACCTCATCCGCTGGCGGCCGACCTGGCAGTTGTCTTGAACACATCTGCGTGCCGGCTTAATCTGGTGAAGGAGGACCCATGGAGGAGAAAAACATATGGCCCAGCGTCACGATCGTGGCGCTCGTCGCCGGGGCGTTGGCGGCGCTGCTCTACACCGACCGCGGCCGCCGGTCTCTGGCGCGCTTCGATGAAGCGTTGGATGACTTCGATCGCTCGGTGAAGCAGTTGCGCGGCGCGATTCAGAAGGCCAGTGTCGTTGCCGCACAGGGAATCGACGTCGCGGCGGAAGGAGTGCAAGCGATGTCGAACCTGATTGGCAAGACCGAGCGACGGCCGGAAACGCGCGCTACGCATTGAGCGAGTACGCACGCGATGACGGTTCCCGGTGACCTGCTGATCCCAAACTCGCTTTGCCGCCCGCTGCGCGTAACATAGTGCCGTTCAGGAGGAAGTCATGAAGAACGGCCGCATGCGCGCTGCGGGGATGCTGCTGATCGCCGCAAGCCTGTTCTCCCTGTTCAGCCTGCCGCTCGAGGCGCAGAACACGAGACCCGGCGCCGCGTGGACACCGCCCAGGACGCCCTGGGGGCATCCCGACATCGAAGGGATCTACACCAACAAGGACGAAACCAATACGCCGCTCGAACGGCCCGATCAGTTCAAGGGGCGCGCGCTCCAGGACTTCAGTGAAGCCGACCTCGCCGCTCTGGCGCAGCAGCGTCAGGCACTCGCCGCCAAGATCGCCGGCGGCATCGGCGGCGCGGAAACTGGCGCGGGTCCCACGCATTGGTACGAACATCTCCAGGGCAACGGCAGCCGTCCCTGGCTCATCATCGATCCACCCGACGGCAAATTACCGGACATGACGCCGCAGGCGCAGAAGCGCGAGGCGGCCGTCGCCGCGCTGAACGACGCGCGCAATGGCGAAGGACGCGCCGACTCGTGGCTCGATCGCAGCATGTACGATCGCTGCATCACGCGCGGTCTGCCCGGCTCGATGATGCCTGCAATCTACGGAAACGCCTACGAGATCGTGCAAGCACCGGAATATGTGGCCATCCGCTACGAGATGATTCACGAGACGCGGGTCATTCCGCTCGACGGCCGGCGGCACATCGGGCCGGCGGTTCACGAATATCTCGGCGATGCGCGCGGGCATTGGGAAGGTAACTCGCTGGTCGTCGAGACCACGAATTTCACCAACCGGACCCACTTCGGCTACAACAACCGGTACAACAGCGAGAAATTCACGCTCACCGAACGATTCACGCCGCTCGGGCCGAACACGTTGCAGTGGCAGGTCACCTTCAACGATCCTGAGGTCTGGACCAGACCGTTCACCTTCGCGATGCCGCTCACCCGCGACAGCAGCCAGCCGATATTCGAGTATGCATGCCACGAGGGCAATCTTGGACTCGAGCACATCCTCTCAGCGGCCAGAGCCGAAGAACGAAAGTAGCGGCTGAGGAGTCCGAATGACTGTTCGAGCGGGCGTGATGGCGACACTGACGTGTCTGTCACTCGGGTTACGGGCGGTCGCCGGACAAGCGACGCTCACTCCCAACGAGAATCTGATCGCTGACGGACTTCCGCCGATCCCAGCATCGCTGGTCGACGATGTTCGCAAGTACTCGGAAGCGCGCACTGCTTCACTGGTCGATTGGCATCCCGCCAGGCGGGAGATCCTGATCTCCACGCGATTCGGGGATGCTCCGCAACTGCATGCGGTCGCCATGCCGGCCGGCGCCCGCCGCCAGTTGACGTTTTTCCCCGATCGGATCGCCGGCGGCTGGTATCAGCCGACGCGTGGTGACTACCTGGTGTTCTTGAAAGACATCGGCGGCAACGAGTTCTATCAGTTGTTCCGCCTCGACCTGGCGTCGGGCGACGTCACGCTGCTCACAGACGGCAAGTCGCGGAACGGCAATCTCGTCTGGAATCGCGCCGGGAATCGCGTCGTCTACACGTCCACGCGGCGCAACGGTACTGACGCCGACCTCTACATCATGGATCCCGCCAATCCGAAGACAGATCGCCTCCTGACGCAGGTCGAGGGCGGCGGCTGGGCGCCTCTCGACTGGTCGCGCGATGACGCGCAGGTGATCGTGACGGAATACGTCTCGATCAACGAAAGCTATTTGTGGCTGGTCAACGCGGCGACGGGCGGAAAGACGCTCCTCACGCCCAAGGGCGGCGAGAAAATCTCCTACGGGGATGCGCGCTTCAGCGCGGATGGCAAGGGACTTTACATAACCTCCGATCAGGGCAGTGAATTCCAGCAACTTGGCTATCGCACTCTGACGGACCAGCAGGTGAAAGCGCTGACCGGCCACATCCCCTGGGACGTCGAGAGCTTCGAACTGTCGCACGACGGTGGCACTCTCGCCTTCGTCACCAACGAGGGTGGCGTGAGCAAGCTGCATCTGCTGGACACGCGTACGGCGAAAGAGAAGCCGGTGGCATCGCTTCCGGTTGGTCTCATCGGCCGTCTGGTCTGGCATCACAACGACCGTGACCTCGGTCTCACCCTGACGTCGGCTCGGGCGCCGGCGGACGCCTTTTCCCTCGACGTCGTCACGGGACAGGTGACGCGATGGACCGAGAGCGAAACGGGCGGCCTGAATACGAGCACGCTGGTCGAGCCCGAACTGGTGCGGTGGCCGAGCACCGAGGGCGCGCAGATCAGCGGCTTCCTCTATCGTCCACCGTCGAAGTTCACGGGCAAGCGGCCTGTCATCATCAACATCCACGGCGGACCGGAATCACAAAGCCGTCCCGGGTTCATCGGTCGCAACAATTACTTTCTGAATGAGCTGGGCGTCGCGATCATTTTCCCGAACGTCCGCGGCTCCTCGGGTTTCGGCAAGACATTTCTGATGGCTGACAACGGGATGAATCGCCACCGCTCCTATCAGGACATCGGCGCGCTGCTGGACTGGATCAGGACGCGACCCGATCTCGATGCCGATCGCGTCCTGGTGACGGGCGGTAGCTACGGCGGGCACATGACGCTCGTGACGGCGACTCAGTACAACGATCGGATTCGCGCGTCGGTGGCGATCGCCGCGATCAGCAACCTGGTGTCGAATCTCGAGCACACCGAATCGTATCGTCGGGATCTGCGTCGTGCCGAGTATGGCGACGAGCGCGACCCGAAGATGCGACAGTACATGAACGAACTGGCGCCGCTGGCGCTCGTCCAGAACATCACCAAGCCGATGTTCGTGATACACGGCGAGAACGATCCGCGCGTCCCGGTATCGGAGGCGCACCAGATCGTCGACGCGGCGCGCGCGAACAAAGCACCCGTGTGGCTACTGCTTGGCAAGAACGAAGGGCACGGCTTCGCGCGAAAGAGCAACCTCGATTTCCAGTTCTACTCGACCATACAATTCGTGCGACAGTACCTCCTGGCCGAAACGCAGACACCGTAGGGCGGGTCGTGCTTCGTGGACCCGCCGGGTCTGCAGGACAAGACCCGGCCCACGCGGTCCGTCATAGAGCGCAGAATGGAATTTCCTCTCGGATCAATGGCCGCGGCCATCCTCGGTGCGCTGGCGGTGCTCGCCTGGCGCATGCACGAATCGCGGCGGCCGGTGTCGCTCCGAGGTCTGATCATTCCGCCACTGGGCATGAGCACCGGCTTCTCCATGTTCGCGATGCAGGCGTTTCGCGTGCCGTGGATGTGGGGACTTTCCGCCTTCGTGCTCGGGGCAGCCCTCTTCGCGCAACCGGTCATCGCCACCAGCCGCCTCACGCGCGAAGGAAACGTCATCATGATGCGCCGCTCGCCCTGGTTCATCGTCATCATCCTGGCGCTCGCGGCGATCCGGCTGGCACTGCGCGGATATGTCGGAACCGTCATTTCGCCGCAGCAGACCGCCGGCCTGTTCTTCATCCTGGCGTTCGGGATGATCATCCGCTGGCGCAGCTCTCTCTACCTGCAATACCAGCGACTCACTTCGGATCAGCGCGCCTGACCAGAGACCACACTCGTTGTTCAGTCCAACGCTCTGAAACGCCGTCTCGTGTCGGAGCCCGTACTCCGCCATCCGGCACCCCTGGGACGCTCACCGCGCACGAAGCGCTCGACGTTCGCGCGGGGCTGCACGTTGTGATGAACCGCCTGGACGATGCACGTCCGCTGCTTGTGGAACCAATGAGGGCCATCCGAGGCCGTCACGATATCCTGCGCGGAGGCGACAACGGTCCGACAGCAGGATCCCTTTTGACGCCGTGGCGCAGGGCGCGCCCGCCGAATCAGGCGCATTTTCTGGCCAATCTCTTGCTCAATTGCGGAGAGGCTATGGCAGCATACTCTGCGAGCTCACCCAGCCAGTGGCATGAGGTCCTCATCGGCCGCTCCCTTGCGGCCTGCGCCCATCCGATGGCGGCCTGGCAAGCCAAGGCGCGATCGTTTCGCGTGCT
>JBKPNV010000205.1:0-12636 GCA_046732795.1 Acidobacteriota bacterium | reverse complement strand
CACATACTGCTCCCGGAAGCGCGACGTCACCATCGCGTCCAGGAACGACCGCGTACCCAGGTTTTCGGTGTACCAGCTTGGCCGCGGCAACGACCCCGTGATCGTCGTCGGCAGCATCTTCCCGGCCGTGGCTTTCAACATGACAGGGGAATCCTCTTTTCTGAAAGGTTATGAACTGACGTTGGAGAAGATCCAGATCAACTCCCAATTCCTAACTTCCAATAGTTTCGACGTTTTGGGAGTTGGGCATCGGGAGTTGGGGAGTTGACAGGGCGAGTTACACTCCGGCGACCTCGTTGCGTACCATGCTGGCACCTTCCGCGAGCGAGTGGAGCTTCATCTTCGCCACCATGCGTGCCAGCGGCTTCATGCCGCAGTCGGTGCTGAGCACGACGCGTTCGGCTGGCACAGATGCCAATACTTTCTTGATGCGGGCGGCGATCGTTGCGGGCGCTTCGATGGCGTTCGATCGAACATCGAGCACGCCGACCTGCACGGTCTTGTCCTGCGGCAGATTCTTGAGGAACTCGATGCCCGCCATGTTGCGATTGGCGTAGTCGAGGACGAACTCGTTGATGCCAGGTGTGTCGAAGAGGTGGGGGAGTACCGTCTGATACCCTTCGGGGAACGCGCCGCTCAGCAGGTCGTTGCCCCACGCGTTGCCGAAACAGAAGTGCCAGCCGATCGTCGCCTTCACGCCATCGCAGCACTGCGCGATGCAGTCCTTGATCCACGTGTAATCGTTCTTGTCGTTGGTGAAGAGCGGCATCCACGCGCCCAGGTCTTCGATCTGCAGGTAAGTCGCGCCGGCCGCGACCAGATCCTTCATCTCGGCGTTGAAGATGGGCGCGAGAGCGAGGCTCAACTCTTTCGCGTTTTTGTAATGCTTGAAGTAGGCATGCCACGCGAGGTTGACGGGGCCCGCGCCGACCGACACCTTGACCGGCTTCTTCGTGTGCTTCTGCGCGACCTTATAGAGGTCTGTCAGCCGGATCGGTCCGCGCTGCACGGGCCCGCTGTTGATCACGCCACCCCAATCGTCGAACATCGCCTTGCCGAAGCTCGCCTCCTGGTTGACGTAGGCAGGGTGCTCCTCACGTGCCGGCTCGAACCCTGGAATCCGCTCATACATGTACCAGCAGAACGCGCCGATCGATCCAACGTAGTCGTCGTACCACATGTTGCCGTCGGTGACGATGTCGAGGCCGGCTTCCTCCTGGTCGCGGATGACGGTGGCAACAGCGTCGTCGTACACCTCCTCGTGCTGAACTTCCTTGAAGGCCACGCGCACATCGCGGCCGAGCAGCTGCTGTCGGTACCAATGCGGCCTCGGATACGATCCGACCATTGTGGTCGGCAGAATCGTGTCGACAACTTTTGCCATGTTGATCCTCTCAGCGATGACCCCGGGGAACATCCCCTGACCAGCGGCCGGGAATTACTCCGGAGTCTTACGTCCGCTGTGCGAAAAAACGTTCGCGCAGAACATGAAATTCTAGTTCGGGGCCTTCAGGGGTCGCAAGCGGCCGCGCTCGTCTGCGGCTAATAGGCGGCCGTCAGCACAGATTCGACCTGCTCGCGAGTGATGGTGACCCCGCCGACATGGGCGCGTTCGAAGATGTCATGCACCAGCTTTGCGACCACCGCAATCTCCTCACGTGGCACGCGCACGTCTCGCAGTCGTTGCGGAAGCTCGAACTGAGCGATGAAGCGAGACATCCGATCGGCGCACTCGCGGGCGGCATCTTCTGAGTAAGCCGCGTCGAACGGAACGTTGAATGCTCCCGCGATCGGACCGAACCGCTGCGGAGCCGTGCTTGCCATGAACCGCATCGCATGCGGAAGCGTGATACACGAGGTGACGCCGTGCGGAACGTCCCATCGCGGCCCAATCTGATGCCCGAGGGCATGAGACAGACCGAGTCCGGCGTTCGGCAACCCAAACACTGACAGCCACGCACCCAGCTGGCACTGCAGGCGATGCTCCAACTGCTCGGTGCCCGCCGTCGTCAAGCTCGCGGGAAGATGCTCGAGGAGCATCGCCAACCCGCGGGAGGCGACCGCTTCGCTGAGCGGATGCCGACGCGCCGCGTAGATCGTTTCGACAGCGTGATCGAGAGCGCGCACGCCGCTGGCCGCCCATAACCACGCAGGCGTGTCGAGCGTCACGGCGGGATCCGTGAACACCACACGTGGAATGAGTCGCGCATCCGAAACCGCGCGTTTCACCCGGGTCCTTTCATCGGTAATTCCCAGGACCGCCGTGAACTCTCCAGCCGAGAGCGTCGTTGGAATGGCAATGTGCGTTAGGCCCTGTTCCCCGGACGGCACTTCGTCCCGAGCCAGCAGCGTGTGGAGCGCCGCCTTCGCCGTATCGATCGGGCTCCCGCCGCCGAAGCTGATCACGCAGTCCGCGCGATGCTGCTCGATCGCGTGCGCAAGCTCGACTACCGTGCACGAGGGGACGTGCTGCTTGGCCTGCTTGTAGATGAGGACGCATCGATCACCAAGTGGCGCCGTGACGCGATCGAGCAATGCCGACCCACCGAGCGTCCGCCCGGTCACGATGACCGCACGCGTCAGGTGCCGCTGATCGAGCTCTGTTGCGAGAGTGGAGAGGGTGCCGACGCCTGAGACGACGCGTTCGAGCCGCGGGAACTGGAACTCGCCGGCGAAAGGCCCCATGCCACTGGCATTCTAGTCGCTCGACCACGCCGGGCGGTCAACGCCGCGGGGTCGCCGTGCGAAACCCTGTGTCCGGAGCAAGACCGTAAGAAGTGTATTGGCATAGCTCGTTGGTCAAAGGCGAATGCTTAGATGCATGGATCGAGTCGGTCTTGCGGAGTGACACACGGTTTCGCATGACAGCACTTACGTCGGGTAGGACCGCGGGTGGGCAAACCGACTACTTCGCGGAACAGGCTGTGGGATTCCAGCCGGTGGCGTCGCGCTGTTTCTTGTACTCGTAGGTCTTGATGTACGGCTGCGCCAAGTACTGCGGATCGTCGACCATCGTCGTCACCGCCAGATACTCCTGGCCGTCGTCGTCCACGAGGCGTACATAGTATTCCGTGAGCGTCGCGTTCGCGCTGTACGGGATACCGTTCTTACGCAGGTAGCCCGGACGCATGCGCGTAGTCGTCACGACCAGCTGACCCGTCTGCGGCCGTTCGCCTCTGCCACGGCCTCCGGGCGGAAACATCCATCGAGCCGTCGAGGATCCCTGCCATGTCGGCTCGCCGGTAGGCGGCGGTGCCGTGCCGAACACGAATCGTCGCGTCTGCGTGCCGGCATCGAGATCCATCTTAAGCGTGTTGTCGTTCTCCCAGGTGATGTGCATACGACCGGGCAGCCGCATGATTCCCGCCGCGCCATATGCGCGGCACGCTTCGCCGCTGGCTTCATCCTTCGCCGGATCCCAGCCATCCATGACTTTGCGCGCCTCGGCGTTGACGGGCAGGTAGTCCGCATTCCCTTTCGGGGGCGTCAGCATGCGATACCGCCAGTCGTCGGTGACCACCGCAACCCAGTACCCCGAGAGGTCATAAGGAGCCTGAGCCCGGCCAGTGACCGGTGCTGCGGGCGCGCCTGGCCCGCCTTGACCCGCGACCTGCCCGCGTCCGACAGGATCGGGTGGCGCTTGCTGGGCGTAAGCAACAGTGGTCGTGAGTGCCAAAATAGCCGCAGCGGACAATCGCAGAGCGGGCCCTGGGTTGTGGACGCGCCTGAAAAGGCCGGGTCTAAAACGCAAGACCCGGCCTGGGTGTTGAAGGCAAATAGACATCTCTACGTCTTGGGATTGAGGCTCTTGTAGATCGCCTCGACGAACATGTCTGGCGTCCATGACGGGTTCTTGCCGAAACGTCCGTCGTAGTCGCGGGTGAGCCGTGCCGCCTTCATCTGTTGAAGCGTCATGCCACGCGACGTCATCTCGCGCACGCGATCGCGCATGATCGTGACCATGTCACGGTAGTACGCCACGTCGGCCGCGTCGGTCATGCGGCCGTGCCCCGGAACAACGAGCGTGCCGCCTTCCATCATGTGCTCGACGACGGTGACGTCGAGAATCCAGTTGAGCGCATCGACCGTGCCCTGAATGCTGCCGCCGCGCTGGACGTCGATGACGGGATACTTCGTCATGTCGAGGAGATCACCCGCGACCACGACATCCGAGCCGCGGAAGTACACCATGCTGTCGCCGTCGGTGTGCGCCGATTCTGGATGCGTAATCACAACGCCTTCGCCGTTGACGAAGTTGAGCTTCTTCTCATTGCCGAAGTACGTTTCGCTGGCGACGAGGGCCGTCTGCCCCGCCTTGCTCAAGCGCAGTGTCACGTTCTCGTGTGCGACGACGTACGCCCCGGGAACAGTGTTGTCGATGTTTCGAACACCATAGGCGCGGCCGGCGGCCGATAATACGGCATTCCCGCCGATGTGATCCGGATCGTCGCTGGTGTTGATGATTCCGATGATCGGTCTGGGGGCACGCGGCCCCGCCGTCGTCGGCAGCAGCTCTGAGCTGCTCCACCACTGGCAGCCCTGCGACACACCAACGCACGACTTCAACGGCATTGGCGACGCCGTGACCATGCGCGACAACGCTCGCGCGGTCTCGAGAACCTTGTCGGCCATCTGCGCACTGCCCGTATCGACCAGCAGCACGCCATCCTTGCCAACGGAGGCGACGATGTTCGCGCCGGCACCGGCGAGCAGATAGATGTTGCCCCGGATGGGCAGGATCCGGATGTCGCTCGAAGGCGGCTTTCCCTGCGCCCCCAGGTCAGTGGGCGCAACCCATGACGCGCAGCCGAGCACGGCAATCGCCAGCGCGAGCAACGGGCGTGATCGATTCATCGCCCACCGCCCGCGGGAGCCGCCCCCGCCGTGCTGCCGCGACGATCGCCCGCCGTCCACTCGCTGGGTTGGAGATTCTTCTGATACTCAGGGTACATCGTCGGCAAACCGCCGGTCGGGGCGTCGGGTGCCAGCCCGTATCTCACCCTGAGATTCTTGAGGAAGGGATTCTCGCCCGGCAGGTGGTGCGGCACGTTCCCCTTCTCGAGACCCTCGAACACCGACGTGCATGGGTGCGCCGGCACTTGCGAGTTCACGCTGAGACGGTACTCGGAACTGCGAATGAGCGGTTCGGCCAGATAGACAGGGTCATGGACGATGTTGATCCAGGTCAGGATGTCACCACGGCGGATCCAGAAGGAGGTCACTGTGGCCTGATCGCTGACCATCGCGCCATTGCGGCGGATGTAGTCCTCCTTCAGGTGCGTCGTCTTGATGCGCAGGATGTCGCCCTCCCACGTCGCGGTCGAGAATCCGCCCCACGTGTGATTCGCCTCTGGCGGAGGACCTTCCCGCCCGTCGAGGTACACGGGCATGTTCGTCGACTGATGCCACTCCGGCTGGTACGCCACGACCTCGCGCGAGAAGGGATCCACCTCCTTCGTGATCCGCAGCTGCGTCGGACCACGATAGATGTACGCCCAGCCGTGCGGGCGGCATTGATACTCGGGGAGACTCAGGAGGGACGCGTCCCACCCCTCCGCGCGGGCCAGTCCGTCCGCGTTGAGCGGCAGGCCGACGAAGTCGCCCACCCATGGATTCTCGGTGTTGTCCATGGAGCGTACGACCGTCCACTCGCCGGAGAAATCGGTCTGCGCCGAGACGCCGGCACTACACATCAGCAGCACCAGCGACGCGGCAGCGGCTCGAGCAATGGTGATCGTCATGAGGTCAATCTTTTAATACGAGCCCGGATTGCGATCGGGTTACTTCGCTGCCCCGGCTGCCGCCTTTTCCTCGGCGCGCTGTGCACTGAGAATGTTACGCATGGCCAGGTTGCCTTCGTGACACGCGTACTCGAACATCTGCTGCGAACGATCGACCTTGGTCAGCGGCATTGCGAATGTCCACGGACGCGTCCAGGTGTTTGAATCCTCGAAGGTCACGCGCCACTCGACGATGTCCGGGGAGGAGGCGGTGAAACGCTCGATCATCTTCACCTGCTCTGTGGCACCTTGTGGCGCGCTCTCCGGCAGGAAATTGGTCGTTTCAACGACTAGCGTGTCGCCCTCCCACCAACCACGCGAATCTCCCAGGTACTTACGAGTGCCCTGAGCGGAGCGAGGACCACCATCCAGCGGAATCACTCGCGCTTCGTGGATCATCTCGTAGCGGATCACGACGCTGTCGGGACTCTGCGTGATGTCGTAGCGGCTGCCGTATCCGGCCGGCATCATCGACGCCGGAATGCCGCGGGTGATGCAACGGTCGTACAACCCCATGTCAAGCCAGCTGTTGAACGGCCCCTTCGGATTGGCATTCGTGCTGATCCCGCCTCGCGGTCTCCGCGGTTGCACGTCGGTGCGTCGAGGGATCTTTCCGTCGGGCGGATCGACGACGAGCCACGCGCGCGTGTTCTTGCGATCGAACGTGTCGAAGATCAGGTGCGCGGGAGGACGCAGACCGCCGGCGAACTCTTCACCACTGACGCCCTCGACAAAGCGATCGTTCCGATCCTTCACGATTTTCGTCAGTTCCTGCGGCGTAATGTCGGCCAGCGTCTTCCCTTCGAGCTCGCGCGGACGCTCCATCGGCGTCCCGGTTTCGTCGTCATTGGAATAGGTACCCTGCAAGTCCGGGTGCCCCCACGGCGTGCGCGGAACCGACCATTTCGCGGCCCCACTCTGGGCATCGAGAGGTGTCTCGAGACGATTCGACAGGCCCACGGCCACAACGACCACGGCGAACAACAGGTAACGGCGCATCACAATAGGTATCCCCTTGAAAGCCACGACCCTCGTTCTCAAGAACGAGGGTATCGGGAAAAATCTGCGTTCGTGCGCGACAGGGATCCGACCGGCGCGCCTGCGGCGACGTGCGTTGCACTCGGCTTGATGGTGCGCCTGGGACGATTTTCCTCAGGCACCGTCACCGGCTCGAGCCTCGCCAGGATGTCCGCGCGCTGACTTTCGTACCATGGCGGCAGATTGAGCCGCGTGCCCAGCTCCTCGGGCGTCTCGTCACGGTAAAACCCGCTCCCAACATTCGCCGTGCACTCCACGAGAATGCCGCCGGGCGAGCGCACGTACATGGAGTGGAAATAGAAGCGATCCTTCACCTCGGATGCGTCCGTGTATCCGAGCTCTTCATACAGCGCCTTCTGCGCAAAGAGTGCCTCGTCGTTGTCGACACCGAAGGCGATGTGATGAAACGTACCCGCGCCAAAGGCCCAGCTCCCCGGGAGGCGATCCGGTTCGTGGTGCAGATCGATAACCCCGCCGGGCCCACCGCCCGCAACCTCGAAGCGGTGGTAGGGACCGTCGACCCCGACCTTGCGGAACCCCAGGGCGTCGACGAAAAACTGTTCCTGCTCTTCGATACTTCGCACCGACATGACCGCGCCGAAGAACCCGCGCGTGGCGACGTCGGCACTGATTTGCTTCGTCGTCCAGGGACGCCGGCAATCGTCGGCCTCGACGACTTCATACTGCATTCCTGCCGGGTGCGTGATTCGAAGATACTTCCGGCCGAACCGCTCCCCGACATCGCTGTGGTCGACGCCGTGTCGCTCGACATGGTCTTTCCAGAAAGAGACCGTTCCCTTCGGAATGGCGTATGAGAGAAGCGAGATCTGTCCAGAGCCGACGCGACCGTGCTTCCGGCTGTAAGGGAAGGACGTGGTGATCGAGCCCGGTTCGCCGTCAGCGTTGCCGTAATAGAAGTGATAGATCGGGATGTTGCCGTCGAGGAGCACCGTCTGCTTCACCAGGCGCTGTCCAAGCACCTGCGTGCAGAAGTTCACATCCTGCTGTGCCGGTCCCGGGCACTGCGTGATGTGATGGATGCCCTTGACGAGCGTGCTCATACCGTCATGCGGTCCCGCTCGAGCCTGGCGCTGCATGCATAAGGCAGCCTACGGCGACAACATTATCCGACGCGGACGCAGTTTGGATCATAAGCGACCGTCGTAGTGGAGTCGAGGACCGGCCTTTTTTTGCGGAAATTTCGCGACTTCAGCGTTGGGCCGGCAAACTGGGCCGGAAGCCGGGATCCGCCAGTGACGGATCCCGGTGCATGCAACTAGCCGAGATCTCCGCCTTGATATCTCGGCGAAGCCCTCGGCCAGTTCACAGTGTCTCCTTGGCGCGTTTCGCACGCTGAGCCTGTTATGCGGTTGTCACAACGAGTACAACACTCGCGGTTCGAGCCGCATAACGGGTTACCAGGCGAACTCGGCGTTCAGACGGAAAACACGTGGGTTCAAGTACGTCGTCGGCGAATTCCAGCCGGCGACGTTCGGCGCGAACACCGGATTGAACCCAGTGGTGGTGTTGCTGTTCGTCAGGTTGTAAATGTCCACGCCCAGCGTCAACCGCTGCGACCCGAGGCGAATGGGCTTCTTGGCGCCGAAATTCCACTGACGGACACGGTCCCCATACAGCTGGCCAGGCGCAAGCAGGTTCACCGTCAACGGGCCAGTCACGTTCAGCGGGCGGCCAATCTGTGCCGCGGCGTCAGCCAGATCCGCCGCCGTCAGCGTGTAGTTGGCCTGTAACGAGCCCAGCTGGTCGGTGCCGATGTTCGTCTTGTCCGAATAGATCGAACTGACATTAACGTCGATGCGCGGAATCGTGTAGGCCACGGCAAAGCGGTACGACGTCTCCCAAGGTGACTTCTGGAGACAGTACGGATTCAGCAGGTAACCACTACCAGGGGTGGTTGCCATTGCGGCGGAGTTTTCCGGAACAACGTCACGGATGGCGCACCAATCGTTTGTCACTTTGCCGGTGCTGGTGCCGCCCGAGAACGTTACGCCGCTGACGTTGCGGAGGTTGAACGTGACGTCGACACCGTTGAATACGCGCGTATCGTCAGCCACCTTGTTCGTCGGCGTGATGAAATTGTTCACTTGGCCGAACACATTGCTGTTGACGTTGTATAGCGGACCAACGGGGTACCCGCCGCCACCGGGCAGGCGCGGATCACGCGGTGCCGTCAGCGTCCACGCGGCGAGGTCGTTCGGCGAGACCGACAGGTTGTCGGTCACCGTCCCCCCCGTGGTGAACATCGTAAACGAGCGGTGATGGTAGGCGACCTCGACCGACCCCCGCGGGAAAAGCTCCTGCTGCACCGACACAGCCAATGCCCAGTCAGACGGACGGACACCCCACCCTGAGAACCCGTCCGGATCGAACTGCGCGCCGATGAGCTGCGCGCTGCCGAACCTGAGGTCGCTGATCTGGCCGCACTCGCCGTTGAGCAGCGGGTTCGTCAGGTCGCAGTCGGGATTGAAGTCCCTGTCAGCGTCTCCCCAGGTGCGCGTGACCGACGGGGGGAAAATGCCGCCGCCGCCGCCCGGAATCCTCAGCGAAGGGTTGGCGCCGTACGCGAGATTGCTTACGCTGGCACCCTGCAGGTATTTGCCCACGTTCGCTTTCAACGCGGTCTTACCGTTGCCAAACAGGTCATAGGCAGCACCCAGGCGCGGGGTGATGTCGTTGTAGCCGGTCACACCGTCCGTCTTCGCGAAGGTCGCGCCCGGGAAGAATCGGCTCGCTGGCTGAACCTGCTCCGGGAACCAGCTCCAGGGACGGTCCCAACGTATAGCGCCCTGGAGCGTCAGCCGACTGAGCGTCCACTGGTCCTGCGCGTACAATGTCGTCTGCATCGCGCTTGCGTTCACCTGGTACGGTGCCGCGTACTCGGTGATGGAACTCGGGGCGCCGAAGAGGAACGTATACCCCAGATCCTGGGTGTTGGTGAGCATCTCGCGGTCGTCCCGCCAGTAGTTGCCCTGATAGCCGATCTTGACGCTATGCGAGCCGGTCACATACGAGGCCGCCGCGGTCCAGTTCGACCCCCTCGTCTTGTTGTTCAACGGATTCTGCGAGCGGTACCGCATATTGGTGACGAGGCCCGGCACGATGGTCTGGTTTATATTGACCACTTGCACCAGATCTTTCCCCGGGTTCGGATCGAGCTCGCGACCGCCCCACTGGTAATACGTCGTCCCGAATCCTGCTTCGAGGAGCAACTTGCTGGTCCTCGGCGAGGTCCAACGCGCCGTCTGGACACGCTGCGGGCTGAACTCACCGTGGCCGTCCGCTTCCGGCGAGGTGGGGAAGATGAAGTTCGGGGAGCCGGTCAACGAGGTCGTGCCGGTGCAGGTGCGGCACACTGGCTGTTCATCCCAGGAGAACGTAATCTTGTCGCGCTGCGTGGCCTGCCACGTGATACGGGGCGTATAGTTTTCCCACAGCCGATCGGAAAAGGCTCCTTTGCTCAGATCCGGCACGTAGGTCCAGGCGTTCGGGTCGCCTGCGTTCAGGTTGTAATAGACGTTCTGAGTATTCTGTCGCTGACCTTGTACTCGGACGCTCATGTAATACCAAAGCCTGTCCTTGACAATCGGCCCGCCCGCCGCGGCGTTGAAGTCGTAGACGCGGGTCAGCGGGGTCGGCTGCGTAGCGCCGCGCGCTTTCAGCTCGTCGGTGAAGTTGTCCGACTGCATCCCCTCTGAGAAACCAGAGACGTACAACAAGCCCGAGAGGCTGTTGCCGCCCTGCTTCGGGACGATGTTCATGATGAGACCGGCCGTTTCTGATTCGCCGAGCCCGCCAGACGTGGTCATCGTGACCTCCTGAGCGTTCCCGATGTCGGCGGTGTAGTTAGGCGGCTGGTTCCCGCCGGGCGGATTGCTGACGTTCAACCCGTCGATGGTCAGACGCGACTCGACGCCGCGACCGCCGTGGATCGGAAAGATCGCGAAGACAGGACCGGTAGCAGCATTATTCAAGTTGGTCTGCAGCCCGGGAACCATGGTGAGCAACTGACTGTAGCTGCGGGGACCGGGAAGCGCTCGCATCGTCTCGTTGTCGAGAGTGATCTCTCGCCTCGTGCTGGCAACGTCGACAACGGGAGTTTCGCTCGTCACCGTGATCGTCTCCTGCACGCCGCCAACGCGCAGTTCACTGTTGACCGTCGTGACCGCCGTGCCGCTGACGATGACGCCTTCGCTCTTCACGGTGGCGAAGCCTTGAAGGGAGAAAGTTACGGTGTAGGTGCCGGGCCGGAGATCCTCGATTCGGAAGCGTCCCGTTCCGTCGGTAGTCGCTGTGCGAACCTTTTCAATCAAGACCGGGCTGGCGGCTTCCACCGTCACGCCAGGGAGTACGGCTCCAGAGCTGTCACGAACCGCTCCGGCAATCGTTGCTTGCGCCCATGCAACGGAGTGGGCGCTTATCAAACAAACCAGCACTAGTAGCGGCCTCACGCCTGCGCGCATTCTGTTACCTCTCCTGCTGCCATTCACCACGTTGGGGGAATCTACGGGGCCCCGGATTTCTGGATGCGTCGCGATGTAACGTCCGTTCGCTATGCGAAGGTGATTTACGGCCTCACGAACTTACTTTCTTACGCTACCTAGAGATAGGTAGTCAAGGAAGGTCAATAGACGTATTGGATGAGATTTGATCTGGATCAAACTGAGGTGGCGCGGCAAAAAACACGGACGCCCAACTCTCCGAGAATTGGAGAGTTGGGCGTCGGGAACGGCGATGTGAGAGGGGCTTCTCCCTAGAAGTCCCAGCGTGCCGAGAACTTCACAAATCGCGGCTGAATGACCGTGAGCGCGTTCTGCCAGGTCGCGCCGTAGGCGTTCTGCTGTGTGAGGATCGCGTCCGAGTTGAATGCGTTATAGAGGTCCACGTTCAGATCGACGCGTCCCTGGCCAACATTGAGCAGCTTCGAGAACCGCAGGTCGATCTGGTTCAACCGGTCTCCAAACTGCGTCCCTGGCTCGACGACGTTCACCGTGCTCTGGCCAGCGAAGAACGGCCGACCGAGAGACGGCGGCACAGCCGTATAGATGTTATTGGCGGCAATGACAGGACCGGGGACGCTCTGGAACGTACCGCTGATGCGAATAGCGTACGGAAGCGTGTAAGCGGCAATCGCCTTGTACTGCGTCAGGAACGGCGACTCCTGATGACAGAACGCTTTTGGCGTCCACACGTTGAGCGCGGGAGCGCCGATTCCGACCAACATGACCCCCGTCGGGACGGCGGCGCCAGACTGAAGCACCTCGGGCACCTGGTCGACGACGCCGCAGAAATCGTTCATGGTCTTCCCCGTGCTGATACCACCCTGCAGCAGTATTCCGTTCTGAAGCCTGGTATCGATCGAGAAGTCCACTCCGTTCCAGTGCGATTTGACGTCGCCGAAATCCGATGCAGGCTTGATGACGTTGCGGTTCGCGACGGCACGGTTCTGGTCGAAGATGCCGCCAATCGTCTGTCCGGACAACTCCAGTCGCGCGTCGGTGGGCACCACCACGCTGTACTCCGTGAAGTCTGAGGGGCTCAGGGCTTCGTTGTCCTGGAGGTTGAAGTTTCCATAGATACGCCGGAAGTAGCCGACGCTCGCTGAGAGGCGCGGGATGATCTCGTGCTGCACGCCACCAGAGAACTCCCAGTTATAGCCCCTCACACCCCACCCTTCGAGCATGCGGGGATCGTAGAAGGTGGTCACACGGGAACTCCCGAACCCGAGATCCTGCCACACAAGACATTCGCCGTTCGGCTGGGGATTCAGCAGGTCGCAGTCGGGCGTGAAATTGTTGTT
>JBKPNV010000204.1:0-13370 GCA_046732795.1 Acidobacteriota bacterium | reverse complement strand
GTCAGGCGGGCACGCTGCGCGAGATTTACGCCAGTGGCGGCGTCGGGTTCCTGCACGAGATGCTGGAAATCGCCGGCGGGACGAATGTGTTCGCCGACGTTGCGCGCGAATCGGTCCAGCCGTCGGTCGAAACACTGCTTGCGCGGGCACCCGACGTCATCCTCGAAGTGCGAGCCGCGGGTCTCATCGAGAAAAGCGGCTCAGACGAACGCGATGCGTGGGCCGCGGTGTCGTCGATTCCAGCCGTCAAGAACCGGCGCGTTCATCTGCTCAGGGGTGATTACCTCGTTGTCCCTGGCCCGAGACTGGCGATGGCGACCGAAGCGTTCGCACGCGCCGTGCATCCGGACCTGTTCAAATGAAAATCCTGCTCTCATGGAGCTCGGGTAAAGACAGCGCGTGGGCGTTGCACGTGCTCAACAGAGAGCACCCCGGGGCAGTTGCCGCGTTGCTCACGACTGTGAACGAGGCGGTCGATCGAGTCGCGATGCACGCCGTCCGCCGCGACGTGCTGGCCGCACAGGCGCGGGTGGCAGGACTCCCCCTCCGCACCGTGCCCATTCCGCATCCGTGCTCGAACGAGGTGTACGAAGCGCGGATGGCGGCGGCAGTCGGCCTGGCGCTCGCGGACGGCTTCACTCACGTCGCCTTCGGCGATCTGTTCCTCGAAGACGTGCGGCGCTATCGAGAGGAGCGGCTTGCTGGAACCGGGCTCGAGCCGATGTTTCCGGTGTGGGGTTTGCCAACGCCGCAACTCGCGGAAGAGATGATCGCGCACGGGCTGCAAGCGCGGCTCTCCTGCGTGGATACTCGCGTGCTGGATCGCCGCTTCGCCGGGCGTCTGTTCGATCATGCGCTTCTGAGCGAACTGCCGCCTGGCGTTGACCGGTGCGGTGAGAACGGCGAGTTCCATACGTGCGTCACCGCGGGACCAATGTTCACCGAGGCGTTGGACCTCGCGCCCGGCGAGATCGTGACTCGCGATCCGTTCGTCTGGGCTGATCTCGATTTCCGGCACGCATGAGCCGCTACCCTTCACGCATCGTGTGCCTGACGGAGGAGACAACTGAGACACTGTATCTCCTCGGCGAAGGCCATCGCGTTGTCGGCGTCTCGGGCTACACGGTGCGTCCGCCCGAAGCGCGCCGCAAGCCCAGAGTCTCCGCCTTCATCAGCGCGAAGTACGACCGCATCGAGGCGCTGCAGCCGGATCTGATCCTGACATTCTCGGATCTCCAGGCCAACATTACGAGCGAGCTCGTCAAGCGCGGCTATCCGGTGATGGCTTTCAATCAGCGAAGCATCGCTGAAATCCTGCAAATGATTCGGATTCTCGGGGCGCTCGTCGGGTGTGCCGACCGGGCCGATGCGCTGGCAAGCAGCCTCGAGCTCGAGGTCGATTCCATAAAAGCCGCCGCGTCGCGACTGCCGATACGCCCTCGTGTGTATTTCGAGGAATGGGATGATCCATTGATCTCGGGCATCAGATGGGTCGAGGAGCTCATCGAAGTCGCCGGCGGCGATCCGATCTTTCCGGAGTTGCGGGGGGCACGTCTGGGCCGCGACCGAATCGTGTCCGCGGACGCGGTGATCGAGCGCCGGCCGGACGTCATCATCGCCTCGTGGTGTGGCAAGACAGTGCGACCAGAGAAAATCGCGAACCGTACTGGCTGGGACCACATCCCGGCGGTTCGTGATCGGCACATCTACGAGATCAAGTCGACCTACATCCTGCAGCCGGGACCCGCGTCGCTCACTGAAGGCGTGCACCAGATGCATCGCATCGTGGCGCGGGTGGCGCGAGACGTGGCCGATCATCGTCTGCACGCCTGAGAACACTGTTGGTTGGTGATCCTTGATTGTCGAATCGTTGTTGATTGGCTATCGATTGTGACTTTCCTGACGAACCAACTCAACGATCAAGAATCCACAATCATCAACCAATCAACGATCAAAAATCATCAATTCGATGGTTTCGAGTACTTATTGCGTGGATCCTTCCCCACGATGTGCTCGACGTCCTGATTGTTCTCGTTGCAGATGTACTCCATCAATTCGGTGCCGGCGTCGTAGTCGTGACTGCCGTAGAGCGTGAACGCCTTGGTGTAGGCACCGGGATCGTCGATGGTGACTTCGTACTCCAGCCTGCTGAAGTTCGGTCGACGATACCGCTCGATGGTGTGGAGCTTCTCGGTGTGCGGGTGACCAGCAAAGTCGAACCAGAATTTGTCGTTGAATCCGATCGTATCGATCACGAGGGTATCGCCCTCGAACCGGCCAATTGAGTGGCCGTACCACGTCGGGTCCAGATCCGCCGCATCGGGGTGCTTGCCGTTCAGGAAGATCTGCCGGTAGCTGTGGATGTTCCCCTCGAACAGAAAGAAGATGTGCGTCGGCGTCTGCAGGATCCGCCACGGGTATGGCGCTTGCCTGGGTACGCCCGCGGGCAGACACAATGCCTCCGGATCATCCTTCGAAAGGCGATCGAGCGTGACCTTCAAGGCCCATTCCTGGATGGGCAAGGTTTCGCCCTTCTTCAGGGCATCGTTGATGTCGTAGATGAATTTCCGATCGGGCGTCCAGATGCCGGAGAAATCGACCTTGCCGTCGGCGGTGCGAGGAGTGGCCGCCGGAGCCGCGGCGCGTTTCGGCGTCTTCAGTGCCTCGCCCTGGGCAAGTGCAAGCGACGGCGACGCGAGCCACGACACCGTCATGGCCGCAACCGTGATAACCAGGTGACGGGTGAGCGCGTTCACGGTGTCCCTCCTCGCTGCGCGGTCACTGCCCGTGCAGGCACCAAATGATACGAGGATTCAGGGTGGCGGCGTGATCCAGGTAGCTGGGTGGCTGGGTAGCTCGGTAGCTCCGTAGCTGAGCTGCTCAACCACCCAGAGTCCTCGCATACGAGAACACATCCAACGGATTCGGCGACAGGTTCGGAAACATCGAGTGGCCATGAAGAATGCCCTCGCGCTCGAACCCGCACTTCTCCAGGACGTGCCACGACGCCCGATGCCCGGTATGGCAAAGGGCGTATAGACGGGCGATTCTCAGGTCAGCGGCCAGCGCGACCATCGTGCGAAGGGCCTCCGTCGCGTACCCGTGGCCCCACGCGTCACGAGCGAACACATAGCCGGTTTGCGCGCGGTATGGGGTTTCCAGCAGCAGCCCGGTACTGCCCAGTAACTGGCCCGAGTCGCGCGCGAAGACGAGCAGTGGACCCACCGACGAGCGTTCCCACTCGGACTGGCTGAACGAGATGAACGCCTCGGTGTCCGCGACCGAGTTGTGACGCGCCCACCCCAGGTAGCGGGTGACCTCGGAATCAGAGGTGTAGCGCTCGAACATCGCGAGCGCGTCCTCGGGCACAGGGGGCCTGAGCAGCAGGCGCCCAGTCTCGAGTGGGGTCGTACTAGGCACCAAGAAAGAGATCCTCTCGCATCGCCGGAATGATTCCCGACGTCCTCGCCCGATCGAAGAGCACCTCGACGGCGCGCCTCCCGTCCGCTCCCAGATCCACGGAGTAATCATTCACGTACAGATCGATGTGCTTGTACATGACATCATCGCTCATCGCCTGCGCGTGGGCGCGGACGAACGGCAGGCTGGCGCCGCGATTGGCGAACGCGTACTCGACACTCCGCCGCATCACGCGGTTGACGCGCTGTCTCATGTCATCAGGCAATCGACGGTTGATGACGATCCCGCCGAGCGGAATCGCGGCGCCGGTCTCCGACTCCCAGTACTCACCGAGGTCGATGATCTTCTTGAGACCCTTCTCCTCGTAGGTAAAGCGGTTCTCGTGAATGATGAGACCGGCGTCGAACGTGCCGTCGAGAAGCGCGTCCTCGATATCCGAGAACAAGCATTCCGTCTTGTTCGTCGCACGCGGAAACGCGAGACCGAGCAGAAAGTTTGCGGTCGTATACTTCCCGGGAATGGCGATTCGCAGCTTCCCCGCAGCCACGTCCTCGTTCGAAATCGCTCGCCTCGAAATCAACAAAGGACCGCAGTTGCGCCCAAGCGCGCTCCCGGCATCGAGCAGCACGTAGTTATCTGCGCAGTAGGCGTATGCGTGAAAGCTCAGCTTGGTAATGTCCGCCGCACCGGCAAACGCGGACGCATTCAAGGCCTCGATGTCCGCCATCCGGACGGAGAAGTCGAGTCCCTCGCAATCGATGCGGCCATGCACCATCGCATCGAACATGAAGCAGTCGTTGGGGCACGGCGAGAATCCCAGTGTGAGCGTCATGACTCCAGTATCCGCAGACCTTCGGCGCCGAGCGCCGCGATCGCTTCTGGCAGTTTCCACGCAGCCCGATTGCGCCGCTCGACGATGTTGGATACGGCTCGGACCTGGGCAAACGGCACGCCGTGAATCAGGCAGCAATACATGAACGCCGCGCCCTCCATGCTCTCAACATCGGGGCCGAAACGCTCGGTCACGGCTGCAATCGACGTCTCGTCGCCATGCACCGTGCTGACGGTGATGCCATCGACCGCACGCAGACCAGCCAACGTCGCGTTCGGCGGCGGCGAGTCGTTGACGAGCCTGCCGCCCGTGAACGGAAATTCGTCGTCTCGAAGCAGCCCTATTTGCTGGATGGTGAGAAACCTGTCGCCGTCCTCAGCGCCGAGCTCCCCGAGACGGTCCGACACGACATGGACCACGCTGCCCGGCACGAGTGCGGTTTTGAAGCTTCCGCACACGCCAAGGTTGAGAGCAAGATCAAATGGCTCGGAGGCGAGCAGACGGGAACACCATGAAGCGGTCGCCACCATCCCGACGCCGGTGACCAGCACGTCGAGGTGGTGTCCGCCCGCCCTGTAGCGTGTCACTCTCGGGCCAGCTTCCCCAACGTGCGTAAGTCCTGCGACAAAAGGGCCGGCTTCGCCCTCAGTGGCAACCACGACGAGGACCCTCACACACGTAGATTACTTCTTGTCCTTGGCCTTGTCGGAAAACCACCGCAAGAGGCCGCTGAAATCGGCGGCGGGCGCACGGAACTCCTGTGGCGTCACGGCGTTGATCATGTCCCGGTGGGTGGGAGCGCCATACGGCGCCTGGCCAGTCTCGAGGTTGTCCTGCTTCGTGAACAACTGGATCCGGGGAGCCTGCCCGTAGACAGGTACGAAGTAACGCAGATTCACACCGTCGCGCTCCTCGCGAACCGAGGACTGCTGCAGTTGCCGTTGGATGCGCTCGAGGTTTACAGGCAGCTTGCCGACGTCAACTCTTTCCTGCGCTACGGCAGGAAGAGCAAGGGTGAATGACAGAAGCGCCGCGGCAGCGACTCGGCGGCAGGTCATATTGATTCAGACGGTCAGCCTATCTTACTGGCTTTCCTTCCATTCTTCGTACCAGGCCATCTGAATAGCCTCGAGCTTGGGCTCATTCGAGGCTTTCGGGTCGTCATCGAACCCGTCGAGGCTCATCACTTTCTCGCGCAGGTCGGTAAACCGAACCGTTAACGGGTCAACGGCTGGAAATTTTTCAAAGAGCGCGATCCCGATGTCCTCAGAGTTCGTCCATTTCATGGCGTCACTCCGTCGCGTTCCCGGTCCTCGGACTTTCCAAGCTGGATGCCGCCGCCCTCCTGCACGTAGTTGCGGGTATACATCGGGAACTCGACGACGACGTCCCCTTTGATCACCGCCTGGCATCCAAGCCTCGAGGTGGTCGTCAAATCCCAGGCCGTGTCGAGACGATCGAGCTCGTTGTCCTTCTCCTCGCTCAGGTTTTCCATTCCCTTGCGCACGATCAGATGGCACGTGGTGCAGGCGCAGCTTCCGCCGCAGGCATGCTCGAGCGGAACCCCGAAGTTCATCGCCACGTCGAGAAACGACTCCGGGAGGCCGTGATGCTGATACTCGAGTTTCCCGGGCTCGAATTCGACAGTCGTTTCCTTGCCGTCCTTGATGAAGGTGACTTTAGGCATCACACATCTTTCACGTTCTTCCCGGCGAGTGCCTCGCGGACGCCGCGATTCATCATCACTTCTGCCAGGTGCTGGGTCGCGTGATTGAGCGCGTGCGTCCGCTCGCGAATGGCATCGCGATCGGAGCCCGCCATGGCCTGTTTCACAGCATCGAGCGCGGCCTCGATGCGCTCCTGTTCACCGGCTTGCAGATCGACCGCGGCGATCTCGGCGAAATCCGGCCGGCGCAGCGACTTTTCGGTCGCGTGTATCACCGACTCGGCTTCGTTGCGCGCCTCGATGAGGAGGCGTGCGTCGACATCGGCCTGCGCATGCTCGAACGATTCGATCAACATGCGCTCGACCTCCTGATCGGTGAGGCCATACGAAGGTTTGACCTCGATCGTCTGCGCGATGTTCGTGCGCAGCTCGGACGCCGCGACGCTCAGGATGCCGTTCGCGTCGATCTGGAATCGCACTTCGATGCGTGGCAGCCCTGCCGGCATCGGCGGGATGCCGCGCAGCTTGAACCGGGCGAGCGAACGACAATCGTCGGCCAGCTCGCGTTCGCCCTGCAGCACGTGGATGTCCACCGACGTCTGGTTGTCGACGCCGGTTGTGAACATCTCGCGCCCGCTCGCCGGGATCGTCGAATTGCGCAGGATGATTTTCGAGACGACACCGCCCATGGTCTCGATGCCGAGGCTGAGCGGCGTGACATCGAGGAGCAGCATCTCGCGCCGCCCGCTGATCAGAATGTCGGCCTGCACTGCCGCGCCCAGCGCGACGACCTCGTCGGGGTTGAGCTCACTGTGCGGCGTTCGTCCAAACAACTCGGACACGAGGCGCCGAACGAACGGCACTCTCGTCGAACCACCGACGAGGACAGCTTCGGCGATTTCCGACGGTTCCAGCCCGGCGTCGGCCAGCGCCTGACGGACTGGGTGAATCGTCCGCTCGACCAGCGGACGAATCAGCTGCTCGAACTCTGCCCGAGTGATGCGCCGGGCATAACCAAGCGTCTCAACACGGATCTCGGCTTGCTCGGCTTCTGTGAGATCCAGTTTGGCTTCGATGACAGCTTTGCGGATCTCCTGGATCTCTTCGGCGGATCTCGAAGACAAGACCTGCCCTGCGGAGGACAAGTCCTGTTTTTTGGACCCGTCGATGACGTCCTGCGTTTTAGACCCATCGATCTCAGCGAGCACCAGCTCCACGAGCAGGCGGTCGATATCGTCACCGCCCAGGTGCGTATCACCGTTGGTGGCGAGCACCTGGAACACGCCATCTTCGACCTTGAGGATCGAGATGTCGAAAGTGCCGCCGCCCAGGTCGTAAACGGCGATGATGCCGCGGTCACGCTGATCGAGGCCGTATGCCAACGACGCCGCCGTCGGCTCGTTCACGATGCGCAGCACTTCGAGGCCGGCGAGGCGCCCGGCATCGCGTGTCGCGGTGCGCTGGGCGTCGTTGAAGTACGCCGGCACCGTGATCACCGCACGATCCACCTCGAAGTCGAACTCACCGTGCTCGCGAAAGTAGTCTTCGGCACGCTGCTTCAGCTCGCGCAGAACGAAGGCGGAAATCTCCGGCGGCGTGAACTCGCGATCGTCGAGGCCGATTCGCACGACACCGCCAGGCTGGCCCCCGACGTTGAACGGCAACAGCGCGGCCTCGTCGCGAACGTCATCGATCCCCCGACCCATGAAGCGCTTCACCGAATACACGCTTCTCGACGGGGCGGTCAGCAGCCGGCGCTGCGCCTCGCGGCCAACGAAGAGCGTGCCATCGTCGGCCAGAGACACCACAGACGGCACCAGCGCGTCACCCGAGGCGTCGCGAATGACGTGCGGCACACCGTCGCGAACGTACGCGACCAGGCTGTTGGTCGTGCCGAGGTCGATCCCTACGACTTTACCCATGTCTTCCACGCTGGTCCGGCTGACGCCGGACACTACTCGTGCGCGCGTGCCTCCAGATTCGTCGCTTCGCGATCGATCGTCGCGAGCAGGTTGGTGATGTAGTTCCGCTCCAGCAACCGTTCTCGCAAGGCTTCCAACGTTGCCCGCTTTGCAGCCGCGTCACCGGCGTCCAACTGCTGATCCCATTGCGCACTGAGCGACTCGACGCGGCGTTCGTGCTCCTCGCGTTTCAGGTCGATCGGCTTGCGCGCAGAGTCGAGCCGAGCGCGAAGCACCGCGGCATCAGTGCCTGACTCGCGCAGCTCGCGAATTTCGTCCAATTGCTCGTTCAGCTCGAACACTTCTTCGAGCAATTCAGGCGGCACCTTCGCTGCTGCCTGCCCTGAGCTCGCCGAAGCGTCCTCCGACTTCGCCGGCGGCAGTCCCTCGATCGCAAGCAGATGCTCGATACGAGAGATCGGATTGCGCAGCGCGCGATAGGCATCGTTCAGATACGAGGAACGTTCCAGACTCGCGAGGCGCTCCGACGGTACCGCGTTGTAGAAGTAGTCGGGATGGAACTGACGGCTCAAGTCGCGAAACCGCCGCTCCAACTGGGCCGGATCGATGGTCAATCGTCGCGGCACACCAAAGAACGAGAAATAGTCACCATGACGACCCAGCGCGAGAATGCGGCTGCACTGCGGACAGAAGTGCTCGTCCACGGGAGCGCCGGCACCGCAGTTCCGGCATTCCAGAGTAGGGACGTGCCGTGCAGGAATGGGATCGGGAATCATGGAGCCGTCAGGCCCCGAAAGAGCTGCCGCAACCGCACGTCTGCTTTGCATTCGGGTTGTGGAACACGAAGCCTTTGGTCAGGAGCGCCGTGTCGTAATCGAGGGTCGTCCCCTTCAGAAACAGATAACTCTTCTTGTCGACGAAGATTTTCGCGCCGTGATCCTCGAACACTTCGTCGCCGAGCCGCGGCTGCCGCTCCCAGGCGAACGTATAGCTCAGACCCGAGCAGCCTCCGCCCTTCACGCCGACACGAAGACCGCCATCGCTGATGCCTTGCTTCGCCATCAGCGATTGAATCTTTCGTGCGGCAGTCTCGGAGATCTGAATCATGTCCACGACTAGGCGTTAGGCTGCGCGTGGCCCGCGGTGGCCGATACGCCCTTTTCCTTGTCCTGCTTGCTCTTGTAATCGGCTATCGCGGCCTTGATCGCGTCCTCGGCAAGAACCGAACAGTGAATCTTGACTGGCGGCAGCGACAGCTCAGCGACGATGTCGGTGTTCTTGATCGCAAGCGCTTGATCGACCGTCTTCCCCTTCAGCCACTCGGTGGCGAGGCTGGAGCTGGCAATCGCCGAGCCGCACCCAAATGTCTTGAACTTCGCGTCGTCGATGATGCCGGTCTCCGGGTTGACGAGCACCTGCAGCTTCATCACGTCGCCGCACTCCGGCGCGCCCACGAGCCCGGTGCCAACGTCGGTGCTGTCCTTGGGAAGCGACCCGACGTTGCGCGGATTCTCGTAGTGGTCGATCACTTTGTTTGAGTAAGCCATCATTTCTCTCCGGCGGGTCCACATGGCAGGACGCGCCCTGTTTTGACCTTTGCCCTTATGACCTTTGACTTAGTGAGTGACCCACTGCATCTTCGAAAGGTCCACGCCTTCCTTGACCATCTCGTAGAGCGGCGACATCTCGCGCAGCCGGCGCACCACGTTCGTCAACTTGTCGATGACGTAGTCGACCTCTTCTTCCGTCGTCCACCGTCCGAGGCCGAACCGAATCGACGAGTGCGCCAGGTCGTCGCCGGCGCCAAGTGCCTTCAATACATATGACGGCTCCAGGCTGGCGGAGGTACATGCCGACCCCGACGACACAGCAACGTCGTTGATTCCCATCAGCAGGGACTCACCCTCGACGTATGCGAAGCTGATGTTCAGGCTGTGCGGCAGGCGGTGCTCCATCGAGCCATTCACGTAGAGCTCGTCGAGATTCTTGTGAAGGCCCGCGTTCAGTCGATCGCGCAGCTGGCTGAGACGTTCGGTATCTGCCGCCATCTCCAGCCGGCACAACTCCGCGGCCTTGCCGAGACCGACGATCCCGGGCACGTTCAGCGTGCCCGATCGCATGCCGCGCTCGTGACCGCCACCGCTGATCTGCTCGGAGAGCAACACGCGGGGGTTGCGCCGCCGCACGTAGAGCGCGCCGACACCCTTGGGTCCGTACATCTTGTGCGCGCTGAGCGACAGCAAATCGACCTTGAGCTGGTTCACGCTGACCGGAACTTTGCCGACAGCCTGAACGGCGTCTGTATGGAACAGAATCCCCTTCTCTTTCGCGATCGCACCAATCTCGGCGATCGGCTGCAGTACGCCGATCTCGTTGTTCGCCGTCATGATGGTGATGAGAATCGTCTTGGCGGTGATCGCGGCGCGCACGTCGTCGAGGCTCACGCGCCCGTCCTTCTGCACCGGAAGGTAGGTCACCCGCATTCCCTGTTTCTCGAGCTTCTTGCACGTGTCGATCACGGCTTTGTGCTCGGTCACGCAGGTGATGACGTGATTCCCTTTCTCGCGGTACATCTCGGCGACGCCCTTGATCGCCAGATTGTTCGATTCCGTGGCGCCGCTCGTGAAGATCACTTCCTTGGCGGTCGCCCCAATCAGATCCGCCACTTGCTTGCGAGCGTTCTCAACCGCTTCCTCCGCTTCCCAACCGAACGCGTGATTGCGGCTCGCGGCGTTGCCGAACTGTTGGGTGAAGTACGGGAGCATCGCATCGACCACGCGCGGGTCGACCGGCGTGGTGGCGTGGTAATCCATGTAAATCGGAAGCTTCATCGTCATCCCTGTCGCGGGCCATGGCCCGCGCTCGTTCCGCCCCTGCGCACGACGGCTAATTCAACCGCCGCGGGCGCGGACTCACTTTCGGCCGCCATTTCCGCGATGCTCACCGTCCCGAGCGTCGCGACGATGCGTTCGCGAATCTGCCACAACGGACCGCGCACGTTGCACTTGCTGTACTGCTCGCAGTCGTGTTTGTCAGACGAGCACGCCGTCACGGTGAACGGACCGTCAATGGCCTGGATCACGTCGGCCACGCTGATCGACCCCGACGACCGACTGAGCATGTAGCCACCGCGCGTACCCTGCGTCGAAACCAGCAGTCCCGTTCGAACGAGGCGCTGGAGCACCTTGGCCATCAGCTCGATCGGGATGTCATACCGTTCGGCGATGTCGCGTGCGCTGGTCGATGCAGTAGGGCTGCCCTGCTTTCGCGCAAGGTGGTTCATCGCGATAAGCGCGTAATCAGCCTTTTTCGACAACCTCAGCATGATGCTCGGTCAAGTCCGACCGCTCTAGTCGGTATTTTAGCCCCCCGGGAGAAACTCCGTCAACATTGGTCGGAGTTCGAATCCCGGTCCAGGGTCCGGTTCTACGTTCATGTTCGTAGTTCCGGTTCCAGGCTCAGGGTTCCAGGAACCTGGAACGTGGAACTCGGAAAGGTACGTTCTCAGTACTTCGGCTGCGAGGGATCAACCTTGTCGATCCACTCGAGAATCCCCCCCTTGAGGTTCTTCACGTTCGAGAAGCCCACAGACTTCAGGAAATCCATTGCTTTTGCGCTGCGGCCGCCCATCTTGCACTGCGCGACGATTTCGCGGTCGCGTGGAAGTTCCTGATAGCGTCTGGGTAGCTCACCGAGCGGAATCAGCGTCGACCCGGGGATGCGGTTGATCTGGTATTCGTTCGGTTCCCGCACATCGAGAATGAACGGCGTCTCGCCCGCGTCCAGCTTCTTCTTCAGTTCGACCGGCGTAATCTCCCAATCGTTCACGGTGCCTCCAACGTTCTCGTTTGCGTGCGCGGGAGCGATTCCACAGAACTGGTCGTAGTCGATCAGCTTGGTGACGGTCGGATTGGTCCCGCATACCGGGCACTCCGGGTCCTTCTTCAACTTGAGCTCACGGAACCGCATCTTCAAGGCATCGTAAATCAGGAATCGTCCGATGAGCGGCTCGCCAATGCCGATCATCAGCTTGATCGTCTCAGTCGCCTGGATCACTCCGATGATTCCGGGCAGCACACCAAGCACACCGCCCTCCGCGCAACTCGGGACCAGCCCGGGTGGCGGAGGCTCAGGATACAGGCAGCGGTAGCACGGCCCTTCTTTCGTGCCGAACACCGACGCCTGCCCCTCGAACCTGAAGATGCTGCCGTACGCGTTCGGCTTCCCGCTGATGACGCAGGCGTCGTTCACGAGGTAACGAGTCGGGAAGTTGTCCGTCCCATCGAGAATCACGTCGTACGGTGCGAACAATTCGAGCGCGTTCTGTGACGACAACGATGTCTCGTAGGTGTCGACCTGCACGTGCGGATTGAGTGCGACGATTCGATCCTTCGCCGACGCGAGCTTCGAGCGACCGACGTCGGGCGTTCCATGCAGGAGCTGACGCTGCAGATTGCTGTAATCGACGACGTCGAAGTCGACGATGCCGATACGGCCGACGCCGGCAGCAGCGAGATACATCGCGGCGGGTGAGCCCAACCCGCCGGCGCCAATGCACAGCACGCTCGACTGTTTCAGCTTTCGCTGCCCGTCGAGGCCAACCTCCGGCATGATGAGATGCCGGCTGTAGCGCTTGATCTCTTCCTGAGAGAGATCTTCTTCAGGGCGGGCGTGGCTGTCGGCAAGGCGCGTCTTCACACCGGCCTCTACCTGCGACGGAGGTGCTGTCGTAGGTGCGCCGCCCGCGACAGAGGGCACAATACTCAGCGTGTCGCCCGCTTTGACTGGCGTTGCTTCGCGCTGCAAGTAGCGGATGTCCTCGTCGTTCAGATACACGTTGACGAAGTTCCGCAGCTTGCCGTTGTCGGCATAGAGATGCTTGCGGAGTCCCTCGTAACGCGTGGTCAGATCGCTGAGCAGCTCGCCAACCGTGGCGCCACTGACCTCCACGGCCTCCTTCTTGTCGGTGAATGGGCGAAGCGGCGTCGGAATGTTAATGATGTTCGGCATATGTCAGACGTTCCGGGTCGAAGGCTGAACGATCCTCACGGAGCCGCCACGAGGTCATTGCTTCTGGCTTCCCCGAGCGGACGGAAACGATGATGTACGAGAAGAACGGCCACGCGTGATCCAGATCGTATTCCGACGGCCGCGCGGGGTGATCCGGATGCGAGTGGTAGAACCCGAGGAGATCGGCGCCAAGCTCCGAGGCGCGGCGTTCCGCCGCGGTGTAGTCCTGCGGCCGAACCAGGAATCGCCGGCGAGGCCCTTCTTCTGTCGTGTTCGACAGCGCGAGCGTGGCGGTGACCATGCCGTCGCGCCCGTAGAGCGCACCGCAGCACTCGTTCGGGTACGTCTCGGCGCCGTGTGCGCGAATGGCCCGTTCAACCGCCGGCTGTACTGCCAGCGTCGGCGTCGTGCTTTCATCCCAGAAGCGTTCCGACAGATATTTCTCACCGCCGTCGCAGAAGACGACCACGATCACCGCGTTCGACGTATTCCGCGCAACGCGCAGTGCCCCGGCGAGGTT
>JBKPNV010000203.1:0-12997 GCA_046732795.1 Acidobacteriota bacterium | reverse complement strand
CCTCTACTGCACGCGCCGCCTCTTGCACGACCTCGATTTGCAGATCGAGTTCCTTCTTGAAAGCCACGAGTGGAATCATGATCTCGGGCTGAACCTTGATGCCTTCCTTCTGCACGATGGCCGCGGCTTCGAACACCGCGCGTGCCTGCATCGCTGAAATCTCCGGATAGCCGATCCCCAGTCGGCAGCCACGGAATCCGAGCATCGGGTTGGCTTCGTGAAGCTGCTCCACCCGCGAATGGATTCGTTCTACCGGCACCCCGAGCTTCCTGGCGAGATCCGCCTGCTGCTCCGGCGTGTTCGGCAGGAATTCGTGCAGCGGTGGATCGAGGAACCGGATGGTCGCGGGATAGCCCTTCAACGCGCGAAAGATGCCGGCGAAGTCCTCACGCTGGTACGGCAGGAGCTTGGCGAGCGCCGCCTTCCGCTCGTCGAGCGATTCAGCGAGGATCATTTCGCGCATCGCATCGATGCGATCGCCCTCGAAGAACATGTGCTCGGTCCGGCACAGGCCGATGCCGACGGCGCCGAATGCGATCGCGTTCTCCGCCTGCTCCGGTGTGTCGGCGTTGGTGCGAACGTCCATGCGCGAGGCTTCGTCGCACCACTTCATGAGCTGCTGGAAGCTCTTGAATTTCTCCGTCTTCTTCGCGGCCTCGTCTCCGTGGATAAGGCCGGCCACAATCTCTGATGGCGCCGTCTTCACCTTGCCCGCGTAGACCTTGCCGGCGGTCCCGTCGATCGACATCCAGTCGCCTTCCCTGAACGTCTGACCGTCGACGCTCACGCTGCGATCGTGATAATCGACCTCGAGGGCGGCCGCGCCGCAGACGCAGACCTTCCCCATCTGCCTCGCCACCAGCGCCGCGTGCGACGAGACACCGCCTCGCGCCGTGAGGATGCCTTCGGCAGCGATCATGCCGCGGAGATCTTCAGGCGACGTCTCCACGCGCACGAGCAGGACCTGCTCACCTTTCTCCGCGGCAGTGACCGCTCGCTCGGCGTTCAAGTAAATCTTTCCCGAGGCCGCGCCCGGTCCGGCGGGCAGCCCGGTCGCGATCGCTTTCGCCTTTTCGACTTCGGCCGTATCGAAGACGGGGGCCAGGAGCTGTTCGAGCTGGTCGGCGGGGTTGCGCATAATCGCCGTTTTCCAGTCGATCAGCTTCTCCTTCTGCATGTCCATGGAGAACTTGAGCGCCGCCATTGCGGTGCGCTTGCCGTTGCGCGTCTGCAGCATATAGACGACGCCGTCTTCGATGGTGAATTCGAAGTCCTGCACGTCCTTGAAGTGCTTCTCGAGCGTCTGTCGAATGCGCTCGAGCTCCTGATACGCCTTCGGCAGGTGCTTCTTCAAATCGGCGACCGGCTCCGGCGTACGCACACCGGCGACCACATCTTCGCCTTGCGCGTTGATCAGGAACTCGCCGTAAAACTCCCTGGTGCCGTTGGCCGGATTGCGCGTGAACGCCACACCCGACCCGGAGGTATCTCCGGTGTTCCCGTAGACCATCGCCTGGACGTTCACCGCGGTACCCCACTCGCTCGGAATGTTGTACTTGCGGCGATAGACGATCGCGCGGTCGTTCATCCACGATCCGAAGACGGCGCCGACGGCACCCATCAGCTGCTCCCAGGGCGAGGCCGGGAAGTTCTTGCCGGCGCGCTCCTTGACCAGCGCCTTGAAGCGGACCACGAGTTCCTTCAGATCGTCGACTGTGAGCTTGGTGTCTTCGATGTCCTGCTGGTAGCGCTCGTGCTTGAGCCGTTCGATGATGGTCTCGAACGGCTCGTGATCCTCACCGGGCCGCTTCTGCACACCAAGCACGACATCCCCATACATCTGGACGAAGCGGCGATAGCAGTCCCACGCGAAGCGCGGATTGTTGGTCTTCCTCGCCAGCGCCTCTACCGTCTGATCGTTGAGGCCGAGATTGAGGATCGTGTCCATCATGCCGGGCATCGAATCGCGGGCGCCGGAGCGCACCGATACGAGCAGGGGGTTCTTGAGATCGCCGAAGGTCTTTTTCGTCTGCTTCTCGATGGCGGTGATGCCCGCCTTCATCTGCGCCGGCAGCGCCGACGGATAGGTGCGCTTGTGCGCATAGAAGTACGTGCAGACTTCAGTCGTAATCGTGAAGCCGGGGGGGACCGGCAGACCGATACGGCACATCTCGGCGAGATTGGCACCCTTGCCGCCGAGCAGCGGCTTCATCGTGCCATTGCCATCCGTCTTCCGGCCAAACAGGTAGACGTGTTTGCCAGCCGCCTTCGTGCTCGTCGTTTTTTCGGGGGTCCTTTTTGCCGTGGTCTTCTTCGCCGCTTTTGCTTTCTTCGCCATCTGGAATACGGTCTCCTCACGCGCGCGAGCGTCATCCCCGCTCCACGCTGTCTGCCGCGCAGGCTGAAGCCTCCGCTCTACCTTCACACGTACCCCGGACACAGGTCGCACGCAGGCTTCAGCCTGCGTGCTGCATCACTCGGTCACGATCTCGGAAATATCCGCAATGTCCAGGATCAACCCGCGCAACGTCGCGATCAGCCCCAGCCTGGCCGCCCGCAGCCGTTCATCGTCAGCCATCACCAGAACGTCGTCGAAGAACTTCGCAACCGGCGGCTGCAACGCGGCGATTCCGGTGAAGGCATCGCGATAGTCGCCACGTGATGCCGCGGCGCGGATATCGCCGGCTCCGGTCTGAAGAGCCGATACCAGCGTTCGCTCCGCCGGCTCTGTCAGCAGCGCGGTATCCAGCTCTGTCGGCGCAGCCACGCCCTTCGAGATGTTCTTCACACGTTTCAGAAGCGTCGCAACACCGAGTAACGACTCTGATCCGGACATCTGCGCGAGCGCGTCGAGTTTGCGGAGCGCCTCGCGCGGGCTGACTGCCGCTGGTCCACCATGCGTCACGGCGCGCACACTGCGGATGTCGAACCCGCGCTGCTCGAGGAGGTACGACAAACGATCGCCCATAAATGACAGGAGCGCCGCCTCCGACTCGCCAAAACCGCCAAAGGGTAACGACGCCTGCTGCAGCAATCGTCCAAGCGGCAGGCGATTCTCGATGCCGGCGAGGTCAGGCAGGTCCACCAGGATCTTCACGGCTCCTTGCGCCTGTCGACGAAGGCCCAACGGATCGCGGGAGCCGGTCGGCCGCTCGCCTGCCCAGAACATCCCGACGACTGAATCGAGCTTGTCGGCCAGCGAGACGGCGGCCCACGTCACCCCCGCTGCGCCAAGCTGCTGCCGCGACGGGGGCGCCTCGGCTTCGACGCCTACCGGGAAGTAGTGGAAATACACCGCCTTCCACACCTCCTCGGGCAGCCCTTCCTCGCGCGCATAAATCCCCCCCATAGTCCCCTGCAGCTCGGTGAGCTCACGGACCATGTCGGTAGCCAGATCGGCTTTGCAGAGGCGGGCGGCGCGTTCGGCGTGGGCGGCCGCGTCGGGGCGACCGAACGCTTCATTTGCGATCCAGGTCGTGAGTGTCGCAATCCGATCGACTTTCTCGCGATAGCTCCCGAGCTTCTTGTGGAACAGGATCGTCGACAGCCTGTCGACTCGTGATTCAAGCGTCGCCTTGCGATCTTCATCCCAGAAGAAGCGCGCGTCGCGCAGCCGGGCCGTCAAGACGCGCTCCGAGTTGCGCGCGATGATTTCGGGGCGTTCCGCCTGCATGTTGGTCACGGCCAGAAACGCGGGTTTCAAACGCCCTTCTTCGTCGACGACGGGGAAATAGTGCTGATGATGAATCATCGTCGTCGTCAGCACTTCCTCGGGCAATTTGAGGAACTCGACCGGGATGTGTCCCGCAACGACCGATGGGTACTCGACGAGGTCGGGCACTTCCTGAAGCAGCGACGATTGCGACGCGACGAGGCCGCTCACACGGGCGCCAAGTTTGCGCGCGTGCGTCTCGAGCTCGCGACGGATCCGCTGCTCGCGCTCGGCTCGATCGAGGATGACGAAGTTTTCGAGCAGCCGGGCCTGGTAGTCGTCGAACGTCTTGACCTTGATCGCGCGACCGGCTCGACCGCTGGTCGTCAGGAAGCGGTGGCCATAGGTGTTGGGCCCGGAGCGAATGTCCTGGACCGTGGGTCCCTGCGCCAGCTCCGTTCGCCGAATGACGAACGGTACGACGCGTCCGCCGTAGAGGAGAACGAGCCATCGAATCGGACGCGCGAACGGCAAGTCGCCTTTTCCGTCCTCGAGATAGGCATCCCACCGCATCTGCTTCGGAAAGGTCATGTCGCGCAGCAGTCCCCCCATCAGCTCCGCGAGCACGTCGACAGTCGCTTTGCCGCGCTGTCGCACCCGATATGCCAGGTAGGTACCTTTGGGTGTCTCCTGCCGTTCCAGCGCCTCGACTTCGACGCCGTACTTCTTCGCAAATCCAATCGCCGCCGGCGTGGGCTGCCCGTCGGGTTTGAATGCCGCTGACACCGGTGGCCCCGTGACGAGCTCCTCGAAGTCGGTTTGCCGCTCAGAGAGCTTTGCCACCCGCGCGGTCAGGCGCCGGGGCGTGCTGTACGTTTCCGCAGATCCTTCACCGGTCAACCTGAATTCTTTGAGACGCGCATCGAGGTGACGTCCGAGCTGCGTCGTCAGACCCGGCAACCAGCTCGCCGGGATCTCCTCACAGCCGATCTCGATGAGAAGCTCGCGATCGAGTCCCGTCACAGACCCTCCGACGCTTTCATCTCTTCAGGCCCGGCGTATGCCTTCGCGATGCGAATCGCGAGTTGCCGAACGCGCAGGATATAGGCGGTCCGTTCCGTCACGCCAATACTGCCGCTGGAATCGAGGATGTTGAACAAGTGAGAACACTTCAAACAATATTCGAGCGCCGGCCACACGAGACCCGAGACCAGCAGCTTCTCTGAGAACGCGAAGTTCCTGTCGAAGAGGTCGCGATGGACGGCGGCGAACTCCTCGGCCGGCATGTCCACCTGTCCGAACGCGTACTTCGACTGTTCGATCTCCTCCTGCAGCCGCACTTCCGCGTACTTGACACCACCACCCCACTCCAGATCGAAGACATTGTCGACGCGCTGCAGAAACATCGCGATGCGCTCGAGCCCGTAGGTGATTTCACAGGAGATGGGCGCGAGGTCCATTCCGCCGACTTGCTGGAAGTAGGTGAACTGCGTGATCTCGAGTCCGTCGAGCAACACCTGCCACCCGATACCCCAGGCACCGAGCGTCGGCGATTCCCAGTTGTCCTCTTCGAAGCGGATGTCGTGCTGCCGCGGGTTGATGCCGCACGCCTCCAGGCTGTCCAGATACAACTGCTGCACTTCGTCCGGCGATGGTTTCAGGATCACCTGATATTGATGGTGCTTGAACAGCCGATGTGGATTCTGACCAAACCGTCCGTCATCGGGACGACGTGACGGCTGAACGTATGCCACGCTCCACGGCTTCGGGCCAAGCACGCGGAAGAGCGTCTCAGGGTGCGAGGTTCCCGCCCCCACTTCGAGATCGAGCGGTTGCTGCAACAGGCATCCATGAGAGGCCCAGAACGCAGACAGTTTGAGTATGAGATCTTGAAGCGTCACGCTCAACCCGTTCAGGCGTGACGACGAAGGTCGCGAAGCACGCGGTCCGACTTCAACGTTTTCTCCAGATACATCGCGATCAGCGTCCGATGCACGTTCTCCAACTCTCTCAACGCTCGAGGCTCCACAGGCACCGAACCCACCTGCTGAGGTGGCATCGTTCGCGATCCAGCCAGAAAAGCCACCGCCGCGGTCGACAGACCCGCCTGCGATTCCGGATACACGCCCTGCAATCTCAGGAGCCAGTACTCAAAATAGCGGGCCAGCGGTTCGACTGGTGCTCCGCTTGCGAGCGCCTCGAGCATCGACGCTCCCAGCCGATAGAGCCGGTCGTCGGCATCAGACTCCTGCGCCCACTCATCCAGCAGCTCGGCAAAATAGCTGATATACCCGAGCGCGTCCGGATTCCCCAGCGTCAGCGGCGACCGATACGTCTCTGCGTAATTCAGTCCCACCAGCTCCCGCCGCTCTTTTTCGAAGTACGCAACCCGGACCTCGGTCATGGGCTCGAGCGCCCCCATAAACGACGAACGCGGCCGGCGGGCACCCTTCGCCACACCGCGTTTCTTGCCTCGGTCCCGCGTCAGGAAGACGACAATCTTGTCGGCTTCACCGAGCTTGTAAGTGCGGAGAACCAGCGCCTCGGCGGTGTAGAGCGGCACGAACAGGCCCTATTTTATGCTGTCTCACACCAGATAACGCGCGAAGACCGTCGCCAGCCCTAGAAACGAGAAGAACCCGAACATATCGGTCATCGTCGTGATGAACACTGACGAAGCCAGCGCGGGGTCTACGTTCGCGGCGCGCAGCCCGAGCGGCACCAGCGTGCCGGCAGCGGCGGCGACAAACATGTTGATGATCATCGCCATTCCGAGTACCAGTCCAAGCGTGGGACTACCGCGCACGATCCAGACCACCGCCGCGGCCGCCGCGCCGAGGACGACGCCGTTTCCGAGGCCGACGAGCACCTCTTTCAGCAGCGCCTTTCGGGAGTTGCTCCACGACAGCTCGCCCAGAGCAATGCCGCGGACGATGACGGTCAACGTCTGCGTGCCCGCGTTGCCACCCATGCCGGCCACGATAGGCATGAAGACGGCCAGCACGGGAAACAAATCGATGGTGCCCTCGAACAGCCCCACCACGGCCGCCGCGAAAAACGCCGTGAGCAGATTGATCCCGAGCCACGGCAGACGCTTGCGCAGCGACTCGATCGCCGGCGTGAAGGCCCGTTCGTCCCCCGCCACCCCGGCCAGGCGGTAAATGTCCTCAGTCGCCTCGTCCTTGATCACGTCGATGACGTCGTCGACGGTGATGATCCCGACGAGCTTGTTTTCCGCATCGACGACCGGAATGGCCAGCAGGTTGTACGCCGCGACCTGCCGTGCCACTTCTTCCTGATCCATATCGACGCGCGCGCTGATGATGTCCGCCGTCATGATGCGCTTCAGCGGCGTTTCCGGCGAAACGAGCAGAAGCCGGCGCAGCGAGACGACGCCGACGAGGTGACGACGCTCGTCGACGACGTAGAGATAGAACACCATCTCGACATCGCGACTGCTTTGAATCTCCGTGATGGCTTCCCCGACTGTGATGTCTTCGTTCAGCGCGAAGACAGTCGGGTTCATGATGCGGCCGGCCGTACGCTCCGCGTATTCGAGCAGGTTCTCGACCACGCCCGATTCCTTGGGGCGCATCAAGTGCAGAACCGCCGCGGACAGCTCCTCAGGCAGGTGATCAATGAGAGCGGCCGCATCGTCGGACGGAATGTCCTGAGCGAGCCTGGCGATCTCTTCAGCGGGCCGCGTCGCGAGCAGCGCGGCTCCGGCTTCAGGTCCCAGTTCCGAGACTGCTTCCATGGCCAGCCGACCGTTACGATCGGCGAGCACCGTGAATGCGGCCTCCCGCCCCTTGTCCTGAAGGTCGGTAAAGATCTGGGCGAGGTCGGCGGGATGCTGTTTCTGAAGGAGATTCAGCAGGTTGGCAGTCGCACCAATACGCAGCAGTCGTCTGACCGAGTCCAGGACGAGATCAATTCTGCGCTGCGCGGCCATCTCGCGTTTTTCTCAAACCACAAAAAATCCAATGTATCACGCACTTCACACATGAAGATCACGAAGATCGCGACACACGAAGATCACGAAGAAACCACGTCGAGGGTTCTTCGTGCTATCCAGATTTTGGTGTTCTCGTGGTCTTCGTAGCATTAGCCGAAGGCGGAGGCACTAGCCGCAGGCTAAGGCACGCAGCTTCAGGATGGTGTTCCAGTTTCGCGCGGTACCGCGCGTTCCAAGCTTGTTCTCGATAAGGGCGCTGGTGAGACGCGACCTGCCGATACCGTCTTTATAGACGATATAGGCGCAGCGTCCCTGGACGCTCACGATCTCACGGCCGATGATCGCCTGCTCCAGCGCCGCGACATGCGCGGGGTCGGGCGCCGCCTTCAGTACCACTGCGAGCAAATGGCTGGGGTCAAGCTTCGCGTCCTTCGGAAAGGGGTTCGCTGCGACGAGTTCGTTCCATTCTTTGTCCGATCGAACGAGCACGTCGGTGGTGAGCGCCAAATATTTGGGTGCGGCGCTCTCGATCAGACGTTCGAGTTCGGGCGAGCTTCGAAGATCGCTTCGACACACGAAATTGCCGCTCTGCAGCAGCGTTACTGCGTCTCGCATACCGAGCCGCGTCAGCAAGTCACGCAGGTCCCCCATTGCGATCTTGTTGTGCCCCGGAAGATTCACCGCGCGCAGCAAACCAATATAGGTCGCCATGGTAACGCCCGAGTGCCAGTCTACCGCTGAGACGCACGATCAACTTCCGCGCCGTGTTTTCGGAGTTGGTTCTTGGGACCTGGGAATTCGGCAACGAGACCCAGTTCCGCCGCCGGACCGATTACAGTTCTCTCATTCTCATTGCAGATTCGTAAGCTGCGTCACCCTCGTTAACCAGAAAACCACGGGAAATCACTGGCATAAGGGCTGCAGTTCGTCGCGGCGTGGCAGATCGTCCCAGAGTTATCGTTTCCCTCCCGAATCCGGTCGAAGCAACTGCCCTCGCTGATTGGCTGCTGACCGACGGGTTCGACCCCGTCAAACCGCCGACGGCCCAGAGCGCGGCAGACGAAATGCTCCTGCCGTTCGCGCTCCTCATCGCCGACGTCTCGCACCGGCGAGTGCTGGTGCAGAGTCGCGGTCGCAATTCCCAGATACCCACGATTCTGATCGGCAATGCGGCAACCGCCTCCTCTGGCGACGCGCTCGGTGCCCAGACGATGTACCTGAGTCGGCCGATCGACCGGGCGATGTTCACGTGCTTCGTTGCGATGGCGATGCTCGACAGCAGGCCTGTCCGGCGCTCGATGCGGAAGCTTGTCAACCGCTTCGATGCGATGGCCAACGGCGTTCCCTCGCATATCGTCGATGTCAGCTTCGAAGGGCTGCGCCTCGAGATGTCACGAGACAAACGCTTAGCCTTGCCTCCCTACTTCACCGTGCGGGTACCGCTCGTCGGCGTAGCCGTGACAGTGCAACGGATGTGGACTCAGTCGTCATCACGGCCGGACTCGGCCATCTGGTACGGCGGGGCGCTGGCGCAGAACCGCAGCAACATCACACAGGCATGGAGGGCCTTCGTGGACAATGTCCCCGTGGTCGGCCAGACAACGCTGGTCATCAACCCGTAGCTACCGGCTGCGATTCTGAAGGTCGATCTCGTCGAGCATCCGCTCGTCGTTCCGCCACTCGGTCTTCACCTTGACGTGCAGATCGAGGAACACGCGCGACTCGAAGTGCGCTTCGAGCGCCACACGCGCTGCCGAGCCGATCTGCTTGATCATCTCGCCGCTCTTGCCGATGACGATGGCCTTCTGCGATTCGCGCTCCACCAAAATCGTGCAATAGAGTTTCAGGAGCGTCCCCTCGCTCTCATCGAAGTGATCGACGACGACCGCCGTTGAAAATGGCAGCTCGTCGCGAGTGAGCTGGAGCACCTGCTCGCGAACGATCTCCGACACGAAGAACCGCTCGGTCTGATCGGTCAGGTAATCCGGCGGGTAAAGTGGATCGCCTTCCGGCAGGTATTCCAGGAACAGCCGCTCGAGGGTGTCAATGTTGGTCCCGTCCACGGCCGACACCGGCACGATTTCCACGAAGGGGTGCGCCTGACGATAGTGGTCCATGAGCGGCAACAGCCGGGGCTTCGCGATGAGATCGACCTTGCCCAACACGAGGATGACGGGCGTGCTGACCTGCTTGACGACGTCAAGCAGGTAGCGATCGCCTGGTCCCGATTTCACCGAGGCATCGACGATGAGTGCGAGCAGATCGACCTCACGCATCGATTCGAGCGCGAGATCAACCATGCGCACGTTCAAGCGATGAGTGGGCTTGTGGACGCCCGGCGTGTCCACGAAGACAATCTGCCCCTCTGTAGGCGCAACCTGTCGCGCCGCAGCTGCCGCAGGCAGCGAAGGCGGATAGTTCTTCACGCCGACCACCCGCGTGCGCGTGGTCTGCGGCTTGTCCGAGACGATCGCGAGCTTCTGACCGACGATGCGATTGAGCAGGGTTGACTTACCGGCGTTCGGGCGGCCGATGAATGAGACGAAACCAGCCTTCATTGCTCCGCGGTTGCCGTCGCGTCTTTCCGTCGTCGCACGCGGACCTTGGTGACGCGGCGCCGCTCGACCTCGAGCACCTCGAACGACAGCGCATCCAGGTCGACGATTTCGCCGACGTACGGCATGCGCCCCAATGACGAGAGGAGATACCCCCCGACCGTCTCGAATCCTTCGCGTTCGATCTCGACCCCGAGGCGATCCCGCACCTCGTCGACGCTGACTTTACCGCTGAAGACGAACACACCGTCGCCTTCTTCGGTCACCGTCTCGCTCTCAACGTCGTACTCGTCGCGGATTTCACCGACGATCTCTTCGAGCAGATCCTCGACCGTCACGAGGCCGGCCGTTCCACCATATTCGTCCACCACGATCGCGACCTGAGCCTGCCGGCGCTGCATTTCCTTGAGCAACTCTGAGACGCGCTTGCTCTCCGGCACGAAGTAGGCGGAGCGCATCATGGTGGTCAACGGCGGCTCCGCGCCGGGCGGCAGTGCGACGAGATCCTTCACGAACACGATGCCGAGGATGTTATCGAGGTTCTCACGATACACCGGCATTCGTGAGTACTGCTCCTCGCGGAAGAGCGTGCGCAGGTCCTGAATCGTCGAGTCGGCGCGAATGGCCACAATGTCCGGCCGCGGTGTCATGACCTCACGGACCACGGTCTCGGTGAAGTCGACGATCGACTGGAGTAGCTCGCGCCCCTCCTCTTGAGAGATCGTGCCCTGTTCCTGGTCACTTTCCTTCGCCGGCGCCTGTGTCGACGCATCCGTGGTTCCGTTTGGTATCTCGCGCCGGATGCCGATCACGCGTAGCACCGGCGCCGTCATCGGCGTCAACAGTCGGGCCACCGGATGGAAGACAGGCAACAGCACATCGAGCACGCCTTCTGGATCCCGACGCACGATCACCATCGGCAGGACGTGTTCGCACACGACGACGAACGCGACCAGTGAAACGATGAACGTCGTGACAGAGAGGCTATCGTGAATGTCGCTGAGCCGCGCGATGAGCGCGCCGGCCAGTACCGTGCACACGCCGATCAGCATGCGAACCGGAACGAAGAGTTGGAGCGGATCGTCGAGGTAATGGCCGAGGCGGTCGTCGCGGCCACCGCGTTCGGCCATCAAGCGCAGCGACAGGCGCATGAGAGCACTGAACGCCGCCTGCACCACGCCCAGGAACAGCGTGGCACACCCGAGGAGGAACAGCGCAAGTGGAGTCATCGCCGACCCCGCTCGATCAGACCTTCGCGCAAGCCACCCTTCCGGCGCAGACGACGTTCGATCCGGGCCATCCGGCCGTCATCCCGCTCGTGATCATAGCCAAGAAGGTGCAGCAGACCGTGAAGCCCGAGTATCCGCAGTTCGACCTGGACGGAGTGCCCGGCCTCGCGGGCCTGTCGCCGTGCAACTCCGCTCGCAATCACGACTTCGCCGAGAAAACCGGGCTCGTCCCCGCCAAAAGAGAGCACATCCGTGGGGGCATTCTTGTCACGGTATCTGGCGTTTAGCTGGCGGACACGCGCATCTGAGACAAGCGCCACGACCACTGCACCCCGGGCCTGTCGCGGGGCGGTCGCTTGCAGCCAGCGCGCAAGGCCGGGCGCTCGCAGGCGACTGGCGCTCACCACCTCCACAGCCAAAGGGAATGACGCGCCGCTATGAGCGGCCATCTCCAGTGGGTCCGGCCGAAAGCGCGTCGTATGCCTTGACGATTTGCTGCACCAGCTTGTGGCGGACGACGTCAGTGTCATCGAAGTAGATGAAGCCAATGCCTTCGATGTCCTTCACGATCCGCAAGGCCTCGATCAGACCGGAGGTTCGCGGATTCGGCAGGTCGATCTGGGTGATGTCGCCGGTGACGACCGCCTTGGATCCGAATCCGAGTCGCGTCAGGAACATCTTCATCTGCTCGGACGTCGTGTTCTGTGCCTCATCGAGAATGACGAACGCATCGTTCAAGGTGCGGCCGCGCATGAATGCGATCGGCGCCACTTCGATGGTGCCGCGCTCAACCAGGCGCGTCGCACGTTCCGTGTCCATCATGTCGTAGAGCGCGTCGTAGAGCGGGCGCAGATACGGATTGACCTTCTCTTGCAGGTCTCCTGGAAGGAAGCCGAGTTTCTCCCCGGCTTCGACAGCCGGTCTCGCAAGAATGATGCGGCTCACCTTCTTGGCTACGAGGTAACTGACAGCCTGGGCCATCGCCAGGTAGGTTTTGCCTGTACCGGCAGGACCGACGCCGAATACAATGTCGTAGCGCTCGATCGCATCGAGATACCGGCGCTGATTGGTGCTTTTCGGGTTCACCCGTCTGCGTGTGCCCTCGGGCTGCTTCTGACCCTCGCGCAGGAAGTAGTGCCGCAGATCGACGCTTTCGTCGTTGGCCACCAGCCGCACCGCCGTCTTGACGTCGCCGTTTTTCAGTTCGTATCCCTCCGAGATCAAGCCTACCAACTGGTTGAAGATGCGCTCCACTTTCTGCTCAGCAGATCGCTCGCCCTCGACGATGAGCTCGTCCCCCTGTGTGCGAATCTGGACGCCAAGGACCGACTCGATGTGCTTGAGATTGCCATCATGTGCTCCGTAGAGCGTCTCGAGCCCCTCCTGGGGAAGCGCGATTTTTTTCATGCGTCAAAGACACCGGGTGTGACTTCCCCGGCAATACACGGATGGAAAATCACACCCGGGATCATGATTTGCGGATCTGCAGATGCAATTCCCGTAACTGCTTCAGCTCGACCGTCGAGGGAGCATCCGACATCAGGTCCACCGCCGCCGCTGTCTTGGGGAACGCAATAACCTCACGGATCGAACTCTCGTTGCTGAG
>JBKPNV010000202.1:0-25499 GCA_046732795.1 Acidobacteriota bacterium | reverse complement strand
GTCTCGATGCTCTTCTACGCGATTCGCGAGCGCGAGCTGCTGCTCAACATCAACGAGCTGATCGCCGGGTTCCGTTTCTTCCCGAGCTATATCCGGATTGGCGGCTTGCGCGAGGATCTGCCGCGTGGCTTCCACGAGATTGTCAACGAGTTCCTCGATCGCTTCCCGACGAAGATGGACGAGTTCGAGCGCTTGTTGACGAAGAACGACATCTTCCGTCGCCGCACCGAAGGCGTTGGCGTCGTCACGCTCGAGAACGCCTATCAGTGGGGGCTGGTCGGTCCGATTGCGCGCGCCGCCGGGTCCGATTACGACGTCCGCAAGTACTTTCCCTACTGCGGATACGAGTCCTACGACTTCACGGTGCCAACGGCCCGTGAGGGCGACGTGTACGCCAGGTATCGCGTCCGCATCGCGGAGATGCGTCAGAGCGTCAACATCGCCCGGCAGGCCATCAACCGCATCTCTCCGACCGGCGTGTGGGCGTGCGACGACCCGCGCGTCGTGCCGCCGCCGAAAGACAAGGTCTACACCGAAATGGAAGCGCTGATTCAGCACTTCCTCATTTACTCGCAAGGCTTCACGGTGCCGGAAGGTGACTCGTACGTGCCGGTTGAAGGGCCGCGGGGTGAGCACGGCTGCTACATCGTGTCGGATGGCAGCAATCGTCCATGGCGCGTGAAGATGCGGGCGCCGTCCTTGATGGCGATCCAGGCGCTCCCGTCCGTCGTCCAGAATGGACTGATCGCGGATCTGGTTGCCGTCATCGGCAGCACTGACGTCGTCATGGGAGACTGCGACCGGTGAGCTTTCATCCGGAGATGGATTACGCGCCAGCCCGATTCCACAGGTCGGAACGGAAGCTGGCGGAGGCGGGCGATCCCTTCAGCTACACCGCCGAAAATCAGGCGAAGTTCGACGACGTCGTCAAGCGGTATCCATCCGATCAACGGAAGTCGGCGATTCTGTACGCGCTTTACCTGGTGCAGCAGCAGCAGGGTTACATCACAGGCGCGTCGATGCGCTTTGTCGCCACACAGATCGGCTGCACCGCAGCGGAGGTCGAGGACGTCGTGTCGTACTACACGATGTTCTACACGAAGCCGGTCGGGAAGTATGTGCTGAACGTGTGCCGTACGCTGTCGTGTGCGCTGCTGGGCGCCGAGCGCGTCACCGAGGCACTGTGCACGAAGCTCGGGATTCATCCGGGTGAGACGACCGACGATGGCGTGTTTACGGTGATCGAGGTCGAGTGTCTCGGTGCGTGCGATCGCGCGCCGGTCGTAATGGTGAACGACGACTGGCACGAGCGTCTGGCACCGGAGCAGGCGGCGGCGTTTGTCGACGACATCAAAAAGCGCGGTCGTGCTGCGTTTACGGGATGTCACTTGCATGTGGAAAAGAAATAAACCACGACGATTTCAGGCCACGAAGATCACGAGAACACATGACGCTTCATCTGGCAGAGCGGGTGGCGCCCGGCCCCAGCGGGGCCGGGCTCATGGAGCGAATGGCTCGGCGTTCACAAGCATCGTGCGACTCATTTGATCCTTGTGAACACCGCACCGTTCGCTCCATCGCGCGCGCTCGCGCGCGCCGCCAGCGCTCCATACGAGCCGCCAACGTGATGACGCCGCCGGTGGCGAGGTCGCGTCGTGCGGTGAGACTTCGTGCGCTTCGCGTTCTTCGTGGCTTACACGCTCTTCCTTGCCTTCGCGGTTAAGACGTATGCCCTTTGAACCTGTTCTGACAAACCATGTCCGCGAGCCGAACTCATTCACGCTCGACTTCTATCTGAAGAACGCGCGTGGATACGAGGGACTGCGGAAAGCGCTGACGCTGAAGCCCAACGACATCATCGAGCAGGTGAAGGCGTCGGGACTTCGCGGCCGCGGCGGTGCCGGCTTCCCGACCGGGCTCAAGTGGCAGTTCGTTCTCAAAGACACACCGAAGCCGAAGTACATCGCGTGCAACGCCGACGAGAGCGAACCGGGCACGTTCAAGGATCACGTGCTGATGGAGCGCAACCCGCACCTTTTGCTTGAAGGGTGCGCCATCGGCTGCTACGCCATCGGGGCGAAGGTCGCGTATATCTACATCCGCGGCGAGTTTTATCATGTGCAGGAGACGCTCGAGCGCGCGATCGAAGAGGCGTATCGCGCGGGGTTCCTGGGCAAGAACATTCTTGGCAGCGGCTTCGACTGCGACGTCTACGTGCATCGTGGCGCCGGCGCCTACGAGGCCGGCGAAGAGACCGCGCTCATCGAATCGCTCGAAGGAAAGCGGGCGCAGCCGCGTATCAAGCCGCCGTTCCCCGCGGTCGCCGGTCTGTATCAATGTCCCACCGCTGTCAACAACGTCGAGACGCTGTGCAACGTCCCGCTCATCGTCCTGAACGGTCCGGACTGGTTCGCCGCCCTGGGGCCCGAGAAGAATGGCGGCCCGAAGTTGTATTGCATCAGCGGCCACGTGAAACGGCCCGGAGTGTACGAAGCATCCATGCACACGACGCTCCGCGAGCTCATCTACGGGGAGCCGTTCGCACAGGGCATGCTCGACGGCCGCACGTTCAAGGCCATCATCCCTGGTGGATCGTCGGTGCCAATCCTCCTCGATAAGGACCTCGATACGCCAGCCAGCTTCGATCACATCCAGAAAGCGGGATCGCTGCTCGGCTCGGCCGGCCTCATCGTGATGGACGACAGCGTCTGCATGGTGTGGCTGGCGATGAATCTGTTGCACTTCTATCGTCACGAGTCGTGCGGGAAGTGCACGCCGTGCCGCGAGGGCGGTGACTGGTTGTATAAGTTGCTGCAGCGCCTCGAACGCGGAGAGGGTCGAATGAAAGACATCGATCTGCTCTACGGCGTCGCCAGCAATATCGTCGGCAAGACGTTGTGCGCCTTCGGTGACGCCGCCGCTACGCCAGTGCTCACGACGTTGAACCTGTTCAAGCACGAGTTCGAGGCGCACGTGAAAGAGGGCCGCTGTACCCTGCCGGCGCCGTGGCGCGCGAAGCAGCCGGTGATGGCGCATTAAATGGAGATGTACCTTCGACCGGCCGTGATCGGCGTGATGATCTTCGTTGTCTTCAATGCATTGATCATTGCGTCTGCCGTCCTCGTGCTCGCCGAGCGCAAGATCATGGGGTTCATGCAGCAGCGTTATGGCCCGTACCTGGTCGGACCGCACGGCGTGCTGCAGCCCATTGCCGACATCCTCAAGCTGCTCTTCAAGGAGGAACTCCGGCCCAAGGGCGCTGATAAGTGGCTCTTCACACTCGCCCCTGTGCTGTCGGTGGTGACCGCATTCGTTGCGTTCGCGACGGTGCCCTTTGGTGCCGAGACGACGTTCTTCGGGCTGCTCGATACGCCGATCAAGCTCGGCATCGCGGATGTCAACGTCGCCGTGCTCGTGGTCTTCGCCGTGACATCGATGGGCGTGTACGGCATCGTGCTTGCCGGGTGGGCATCGAACAGCAAGTACTCGCTCTTCGGCGGGCTGCGCGCCGCGGCGCAGATGATCAGCTACGAGCTCGCGTATGCAACGTCGCTCGCCGCCGTCATCATGCTCGCCGGATCGTTGTCATTGCGAGAGGTTGTGGACTCGCAATCGGGCACCTGGTTCGGGTTCTTCTCGCAGTGGTACATCTGGCTGCAGCCATTGGGCTTCGTGATCTACGTAATCGCCGGCGTAGCCGAAACCAACCGGGCGCCCTTTGACTTCCCGGAAGCCGAGCAGGAGCTCGTCGCTGGCTACAACACCGAGTACAGCTCGGTCCGCTTCGCGCTCTTCCCGCAGGCCGAGTACATCAATATGGTGACGATGTCGGCCGTGGCCACCGATCTCTATCTCGGCGGGTGGCATGGTCTGCTGCCCATCTACACGCCGCTGGATCCGATCATCGAGCAGTATCAGCTCGGCTGGCTTGCATTCCTTGCCAAAGTTGCCGGATTCCTCTTCTTCTACATCTGGATGCGCTGGACGGTACCTCGGTATCGCTACGACCAGTTGATGCAATTCGGGTGGAAGTGGCTGTTCCCGGCGTCGGTGCTGAATTTGATCGCGACGGCCGCCCTGGTGCTGTACCTCAATGCCTGAGACGTTCATCTTCTACGCCTTCTCGGCTCTGGCGATCATTGCGTCGACGCTCGTGATCGGGCAGCGAAACCCGATGTACAGCGTGTTGCTGCTCATTGCGTCATTCGGCGCGCTGTCGGCGCTCTACATCCAGCTCGACGCGCCCTTCGTCGCCGTCGCGCAGATCATCATCTACGCCGGCGCCATCATGGTCCTTTTTCTCTTCGTCGTCATGTTGCTCAACGCGTCGCGAGAGGATGCTGCCGAATGGGATCGCTCCCACCCGCTGCAGCACCCGAATCTCGGCAGGTTTGGCGCACTGCTCGCGGCGCTCCTCGTCGTGCAACTCGCGTGGGCGCTGACCAAGGTATCCGAAATCGCGTCACCAGTTGGCGCCCGGTCCGATGGCGCATCCGTTGGCTCGGTGCTCGAGATGGGGCGCATTCTTTTTACGCGGCACACGTTTGCCTTCGAGGCAACCTCGGTGTTGATTTTGGTCGCGATGGTTGGTGCCGTGGTGCTGGCCCGCCGGGAAGGCAGCAATCAGTGATCCCCCTGAGCTACTACCTGATCGTGTCCGCGGTGCTGTTTGCGATTGGTACGGCAGGCGTGTTTCTCCGCCGCAACCTCATCACCATCCTGCTGTCGATCGAGATCATGCTGAACGCAGTGAACCTGTCGTTCGTCGCCTTCGGTCGATACGCCGGCGACCTCGATGGACAGATCATCACGTTTTTTGTCATGACGGTCGCAGCCGCCGAGGCAGCGGTTGGTCTGGCGCTGGTCATCGCGCTCTTCCGGCATCGCGAATCGCTCAACCCGGATGCGTTCACGTCGTTGAAATGGTGAGAAACCCAGGTCAAAGGTCAAAAGGCAAAGGTCAAAAGTGCTTGCACTGATTCCGCTGTTCCCCTTCCTCGGTTTCGTCGTGAATGCGACGATGGGGCGGCGCCTGGCGAAGAGTGTCTCGGGCGGGCTGGCATCGCTCGTGATGCTGGCGTCCTTCGCCGTGTCGGTCATCAGCGTCCTGCAACTCGCCGGTCTCCCGGCGGATGCCAGGACAGTCGAGCAGACCCTGTATACATGGATTGCGTCGGGCGATCTGAACATTGCGCTGGCGTTCCGGGTCGATCCGCTGTCGGCGGTGATGATTCTCGTCATCACCGGCATCGGCTCGTTGATTCACATCTATTCGACCGGGTACATGCACGACGAGGTCGACAGCGAGTTCGCCCGCTACTTCTCCTATCTGAACCTGTTCGCCGCGTTCATGCTCGTGCTGGTCCTCGGCGCGAACTTTCCGCTGCTGTTCGTCGGGTGGGAAGGCGTCGGTCTCTGCTCCTATCTGCTCATCGGCTTCTGGTACAAGAAGAAATCAGCGAACGACGCCGGCAAGAAAGCGTTCGTCGTGAACCGGATCGGTGACTACGCGTTCATCCTCGGGATGCTCGCGCTGTTCGCCAAGTTCGGCACCCTGGATTTCCGCAGCATCGCGTCCGCCGTCGCCGTCCTGCCGGTCGAGAACGAGTTCGGCATTCTTTCCTTGGCGGCGCTCCTGCTCTTCATCGGCGCGACGGGAAAGTCCGCGCAGATTCCGCTGTATACGTGGCTGCCGGACGCGATGGAAGGCCCCACGCCCGTGTCTGCCCTCATCCATGCGGCGACGATGGTCACCGCCGGCGTCTACATGATCGGACGCAACGCGGTGCTGTTCAGCCATGCGCCGGAAACGATGATGATCGTCGCTGTCATTGGCGCGTTGACGGCGCTGATGGCGGGCACAATCGGCCTGGTGCAGAACGACATCAAACGCGTGCTGGCGTACTCCACGGTCTCACAGCTCGGATACATGTTCCTGGCGATGGGCGTGGGCGCCTTCGGCGCCGGCATCTTTCACCTCTATACGCATGCCTTCTTCAAGGCGCTGCTCTTCCTCGGCTCGGGCGCCGTCATCCACGCGCTGCACGGCGAGCAGGACATCCGCAACATGGGCGGACTCAGGAAAGAATTGCCGCTCACGTACCGCACGTTCCTGATTGGTGCAATCGCGATTGCCGGCGTACCGCCGCTGGCTGGGTTCTTCAGCAAGGACGAGATCCTGTTCGAAACCTTTGTCGAGGGGCACACGCTGTTGTGGATCATCGGCGCGCTGACGGCGCTCCTGACAGCCACCTACATGTTCCGGCTCGTATTCCTCACCTTCCATGGTGAACGGAGACACGACGCTCCCGCTCCTGCCCACCTCGAAGAAGAGGAGCCTGCTGCTCATCATCATCCGGGGCCCGGGACCCGGGACTCGGGATCCGATTTGCACCATCGAGCCCCGGATCCCGGATCCCGGATCCCGGTACACGCGCACTTGCACGACGCGCCGCCTGCGATGGCCGTCGCGTTGGTCGTGCTGGCGATAGGGTCAGTGGCCGCTGGTTGGATTGGGATCCCGCACGCGCTCGGTGGCAGCAACCGGCTGGGCACATGGCTCGAACCGGCATTCACCGTGTCGGCAGCGACCGGTGAGGGAGCAGCGGCTGAAGGTGGCGCCGCGGCGGAAGGGGCAGGCGAAGCCGATCACACGGTAGTTGAATTCACCCTGATGGCCGTGTCGACTGCCATCGCGGTGGTTGGAATCGCGTTCGCGTATTTCGTCTGGGTGAGGCGGCGGCGCGTCGCCGACAACATGGCGCGCGAGTTCCCCGGGTTGCACCGGCTGCTGCTGAACAAGTACTACGTCGATGAGCTCTACGACGCCACGGTGGTGCAGCCGATTAGAGCCGCGTCGACGGAAGGCTTGTGGCGATGGTTCGACGTGAAGGTCATCGATGGCGCAGTCAACGGCACGGCGTCGATCGTGGAAGGCGGCGCCGCGATGCTTCGACGGCTCCAGTCCGGTTCCGTGCGCGCCTACGCAGGCTCGCTCTTGGTTGGTGTGGTCGTGATTCTCGGCTACTACCTCTGGCGGTAGACAGACGATGCTGACTCTTTCCTGGGCGTTGCCTCTGGCCGGCGCCATACTGCTTCTGCTCGTGGGCAATACCGGCGGGCGGCGTGACGCCTTCGTCCGGTGGGTAGCCTTCGCGTTTTCGGTCGCCACGCTGGCCGTTACTCTGGCGCTCTGGGCCGGATTCGATTCCAAGTCGGCGGAGTTCCAGTTCGTCGAGCGCGCCGCCTGGATTCCTGCCTTCGGCATCGACTACTACCTCGGCATCGACGGGATCAGCCTGCTCCTCGTCGTCCTCACCGGCTTCCTCACGCCAATCGCGCTGCTGTCCTCCTGGGAATCGGTTGAGAAGAAGGTGAAGGAGTTCTCGATTTTCATCCTCGCCCTCGAGGCGGCGATGATCGGCGTTTTCGTGTCGCTCGATCTCTTTCTCTTCTACGTGTTCTGGGACGCGATGCTGATCCCGATGTACTTCCTGATCGGGATTTGGGGCTATGACCAGCGCATTTACGCGGCCATCAAGTTCATGCTCTACACGATGGCCGGCAGCGTCCTGATGCTGGTTGCGATCCTCGGGCTGGCGTACTTGCATAGCGAGGCCACCGGCAGCTACAGCTTCGATCTTCTGAAGCTGTACATGCTCGACATCGCGCCCGAGACGCAGCGCTGGTTCTTCCTCGCGTTTGCCGTCGCGTTCGCGATCAAGGTGCCGCTCTTTCCCTTCCACACCTGGCTGCCGGACGCGCACGTGCAGGCGCCCACGGCCGGATCGATCATCTTGGCCGGCGTTCTCCTGAAGATGGGCACCTACGGCCTGGTGCGATTTGCCTTCCCGTTGTTCCCGGTCGCCGCCGCCGAATTCGCGCCGTGGATTGCGCTGCTCGCCGTAATCGGGATCGTCTATGGGGCGCTCGTCGCGATGGTACAGCCGGACATGAAGAAGCTGGTCGCGTACTCGTCGGTGAGCCATCTCGGGTTCGTCGTGCTCGGTATCTGCGCCATGAACGTGCAGGGCGTGCAGGGTGCCGTTTACCAGATGCTGGCGCACGGCGTCAGCACCGGCGGGCTCTTTCTGATCGTCGGGATGCTGTCCGACCGCAGGCATACGCGGCTCATTACAGAGTTCGGCGGGTTGAAGAATGTGATGCCGCGCCTGACTGCCTCATTTCTCATCATCACGCTCGCCTCGATCGGCATGCCGGCACTCAACGGGTTCATCGGCGAGTTCCTGACCATGCTGGGGGCGTTCCTCTGGGATCCGCGCTACGTCGTCGCGGCCGGCCTGGGCGTGATTCTGTCGGCGGTCTACATGCTGTGGATGTTCCAGCGTGTCTATCTCGGCACCGTGACGCACGAGGAGAATGAGACGCTGCCGGATCTCAAACCGCGGGAGTGGGCCAGCGTCGTCCCGCTGTGCGCCATGGCAATCGTGATGGGCGTGTTCCCCACGTTCTTCCTGGCGCCGATGGAGCCGGCGGTTCAGCGGCTGGTCGCGCAGGTTCAATCGGTGCAGCCGTTGAGGGTTGAGAACACCGAAGCTCAAAGGTCAAAGGTCAAAGGTCAAAAGTCAGGCCAGGTACGAGGGCGCTTCTGATGTTCAGCACGCAGATAGACGCGATCGTTCCGATGTTGTGCGTGACCCTCGCGGCGCTGGCCTCCATGGGCGCCGAGGCCTTCCGCGCCCGCGATGAGCGCATGCCGATCGGCATCCTCGGCATCGTCGGACTCGTCAGCGCGGCGATTTCGGCTGCACTGCTGTGGAACCGCAACGCGGAAGGCTTTGGCGTCATCGCGGCGGACAATTTCGGTTTGTTCGTGACCATCGTCCTGGCCATCGTCGGGGTCCTCACGATCATGTTCTCGTCGCAGGTGCTCGAGCGCGACGGGCTGCCGTCGGGCGAGTACTACGCGCTCGTGCTCTTCTCGATCGTCGGCATGATCATGATGGCGACCGCGACCGATCTGCTGGTCGTCTTCATCGCGCTCGAAGTGCTGTCGCTGTCGGTGTACGTGTTGACGGCCATTCGCCGCGACCACCTGCCCGGGACGGAAGCCGCGTTCAAATACTTCCTGCTCGGTGCGTTCTCGAGCGCGTTCTTCCTCTACGGAATTGCGTTCACGTATGGCGTGACCGGGAGCACGAGGCTGGCGGCCGTCGGATCGTTTCTCTCGGCGCAGTCGATGACGAGCAACCCGATGGTCCTGCTGGCGCTTGGCCTGTTGCTCGTGGGCTTTGCCTTCAAGATTTCAGCGGTGCCGTTCCACATGTGGACGCCGGACGCGTACGAAGGTGCTCCCGCCATCGTCACCGGATTCATGTCGACGGGCGTGAAGGCGGCGGCGTTTGCTGCCTTCGTGCGGGTGTTTCTCTCCGCGTTCGAGCCCTTCAAGGGTGAGTGGGCGCCGGTGGTGGCCGTGATTGCGATCGCCACGATGGTGCTGGGCACCGTCGTGGGAGTGGCGCAGAGCAACCTGAAGCGGATGCTGGCATATTCGAGCATCGCGCATGGCGGGTACTTGCTCGTCGGTCTCGTGGCGGCCAATCAGGTCGGCAAGGCTGCGATCCTGTTTTACCTGCTGGCGTACTCGGTCACCAATCTCGCCGCTTTCGGCGTCATCGCCCTGCTCGGCACTCGCGACAAGGCCAACGACAGCCTTCGTGACTACGCCGGCCTCTGGCACACGCGGCCGGCGCTGGCCGCGCTGATGACGGTGTCCCTCCTTTCGCTTGGGGGATTGCCACCGACAGCAGGCTTCATCGGCAAGTGGTACATCTTCAGCGCAGCCGTCAGCGCCGGTTACTACAGCCTGGCCATCATCGGCATGCTGACGAGTGTCATCTCAGTGTTCTTCTACCTGCGGGTCGTCGTCATGATGTACATGGCGGACCGCGATGGCGAGCCCGTGCAGGCGCGCATCACCGGCCTGGGAATGGCGGCTCTGGCCGTTTCAATTGCTGCCATCTTCTATCTCGGTGTGCTTCCCACGCAGGTCCTGGACCTCGCCGCCAATTCGATCGCCACGATCTTCTAGTCGACGCTGACAGCAACATAACGCCACACTCCAACTCGCAACTCCCAAGCCACCAGACATTTGGGAGTTGGGCCTGGGGAAGTTGGACGTGACGGTCGCTCGCGAAAGTGTCGAAGCGTGAAACCACGTTAACAGCCAGTACAATTGATTGTCCGTGTCAGAAATCGACGATATCGATCGTGAGTTGAGCCTGTTCGACGCCGAACTCAGGAAGCTGGAAGCGGAGTACAACATGTACTTCGCGGGGCGGCTGCAGCGTCCACCGTGGGAGCTGCGGAAGCGTGTCGAGCTGATGGCGAAGCGGCTCGACCGGACGCACATTGCCAACTACGGCCAGCGATTTCGCTTCACGACATTGCAAACGCGACTAGCGAAGGCGATCGAGTTGTGGGATCGCGGGTTACGCGCGCGCGAGGAGGGGCGGCCCGGCCCCTTCGCGCCACCGCGGCCGGTGGAAGCGAAACCCAAGCCGTCCAAGCGCGAGGACCGCGTCCTTCATGTGACCACCTTCGAGGATCCGTTGAGGGAAATGGAGAAGGTGCACCAGTTATATGACAACCTGGCTCAGGCGCGCCGCGAATCAGGACAGGAGGCGATCCCGTTCCACAGGTTTGCAGACCTGATCAAGACGCAGGTCAATGCGTTGAAAGAGAAGGGCATCCCCGAGGTCGCGTTCCGTGTCGCGGTCAAGGATGGAAAGGTCGCCTTCACCGCCCGGGGCCTCAAGGGGAAATCAGATAAGTAGGACTGTGCAACCGGGTCCCGTGTGGATGGGCGCTACCGGGAAGGGGGGAGTCCCGGGTTTGCGCCCGGCGCCGTTGTCGGCGCCGGGTCGGTCGTGGGTGGTCTTAGGGTTTGGTGACGTTCCCCGCCTGCGGGCCCTTCGGGCCGTCTACGATCTCGAATTCGACCGCCTGACCCTCTTCGAGGGACCGGAAGCCGTTGCCACTGATCGCGGAGTAGTGCACGAATACATCGCTGCCACCCTCGCGCTCAATGAATCCATACCCCTTCGCGTTGTTGAACCACTTGACCTTGCCTGTGATGCGCATCGTTCTTCTTCCCTGCTTGCTAAGCGGAGCCGCTGCGAACAGTGGACCCGCTGGATCTCGTGCATTCTGAAGCCGCAGATGAGCTTCGAAGCACAAAAAAAAGACCGCGAGAGCTTGCGCGGCCTCGACTGCGACATCCGGGGAACGCCCCTCGAATGCAGCCTGATCGTAAGCGGGCGTAACAAACGTGTCAAGTCTGAGCGTTTCTAAGTGTCGATTTTTCCGCAGGATGCACACGGATCGTCATGCCTAGAGCGTTGGTGAGTGTCTCGGACAAAACCGGGATTGTCGAGTTTGCCAGAGGGTTGCGCGCACGCCGTTTCGAGCTGGTCTCGACGGGTGGCACTGCGTTGACGCTCGAGCGTGCAGGTCTTCCCGTTCTCAGTGTTTCTACGGTCACGGGTTTTCCCGAGATGCTCGACGGCAGAGTCAAGACACTCGACCCGCATATACACGGCGGCATCCTCGCGCGTCGATCGCGACCCGATGATCTCGATGCGATTGCGCGTCATGGCATCACGCCGATCGATCTGGTCGTCGTGAATCTCTATCCGTTCGTCACCGCCGCGCAGAATCCAGCGACGTCGTTCGAGGATCTGATCGAGCAGATCGACATCGGCGGTCCCAGCCTCATACGGGCGGCGGCGAAGAATTTCCTGGACGTCATCGTCGTCGTGTCGCCTGACGACTATTCGCGTGTACTCGATGCGCTCGATCGACCAGGAGGTCCAGCACGATCCTTTCGATTCGATCTCGCTCGCCAGGCGTTCGCGCACACTGCGCGGTACGACATGGCGATCGCGTCGACGTTGAGCAAGGTGACGACCGATGATCACCGCTTCACTCGCGTCGCCGGCGGCCCTGAATTTCCGGACGGCCTCTCGATCGAACTTCGCAAGGTTCGCGACCTCCGCTACGGCGAGAACCCGCATCAACGCGGCGCACTCTACACCGGATTCGGACCGCATCCTGGCTACACGATGCTTCAGGGCAAGGAGCTGTCGTACACCAACCTGCTCGATCTGGATGCGGCCATTCGCATGGTGATCGAGTTCGAGGAACCTGCGGCGGCGCTGATCAAGCATACGAATCCGTGCGGCGCGGCGACAGGGACGAATGCGGCTGACGCCTACATTCGCGCACGCGAAGCCGACTCGCTTTCCGCATTCGGTGCGGCGGTTGCGCTCAATCGCCCCGTCGATGTCGATGCCGCTCGTGCCATCGTGTCCACGCGCATCGATGCCGTGATCGCTCCCGCCGTCGACGATGCGGCACGCGCGATCCTCGCCACCAAGACGAACATGCGCGTGGTTGTACCCGAGCGGGTCCCGTCCGACGACGAGGCTCGTGCAGCACCGCACGAGTCTCGTGACCTCGAGCTTCGCTCAATCGTTGGCGGCGTGCTCGTGCAGAGCCGCGATACGGTGAGCGAAGCACACGAGACCTGGCCCGCTCCCGAACTGCAGGTCGTCACGAGCCGTCACCCCACTCCGGAGGAATGGCAGGCGCTGCGATTTGCCTGGCGCCTGTGCGCACACGTGAAGTCGAACACCGTCATCTTCACGACTGCTGATCGCACGCTGGCAATCGGCGCCGGGCAGATGAGTCGTGTGGACGCGGTGAATGTCGCGCGTATGAAAGCCGCAACGATACATCCCGATCTCTTGAAGGGGTCGGTGGCGGCGTCCGATGCCTTCATTCCATTCCGCGATGGACTCGACGCGATCGCGGCTGCCGGCGCAACGGCGGTGGTGCAGACAGGCGGATCGGTCAAGGATCAGGAAGTAATTGCCGCGGCGGACGAGCATGGACTGGCCATGGTCTTCACCGGTCGCCGACACTTCAGGCATTGAGCCGGCCGCCAGTCTCTTGTGATTTCACGACGGTGTAGCGGCGAGTCTTTGCGCTCGCCCGTAGCAGGCGGGTGTCGAAGACCTGCCTCCACATTGCAGGCAGCCACCGACATGCAACAGCGAATATAGTGGGCCGCGACAGGAGGGCCCGTTGGAGACGTCGACGCACACACCCGCTGGAAAACCGGCCCACGTCCGCGAAATCACTCCGCGCTCGGTGACGGTGGGCCTGCTCGTGGCCCTGGTGATTGGCGCATCTTATCCCTACGTCGTTCTCAAGTTCGGCTTCGGTCCCAACATCTCCGTCGTTTCGGCCTTCTTCGGGTTCATGGCACTGGGCCTGTTTTCGAGGAACTACAACCGCTGGGAAAACAACATCGTCCAGACTGCCGGCACGACAGCGGGGCAGATCTCGTTTCTGTGCTGGCTGCTCGCGGCGTTCGACATCCTTGCGGCTGAACCGGGGAGCGGGTTCGACGTTCACTTGACGCGCATGCAGACATTCGTGTGGTTGTCGGCATCGGGAATCCTGGGCGTGCTGCTCGCCGTGCCGCTACGGAAGCATTTCATCGAGGACGAGAATCTTCCATTTCCCGACGGCATAGCCGCGGGCGAGACGGTGATCATGCTCGACTCGCGTGGGGAGCAGGCGCGCAAGTCCGCGTTCGTGATGTTCGGGGCGCTGGCGGCATCGGGGCTGACGTTTCTCGCGACGCAGCTCCGCTGGGTGGCTGACAACCTCCCACTCGCCGTCAACACGTTTTCCGCGCGTGTCGGTCTTGGGTTTGGCGTCTCGCTGTTGAACATCGGCTCCGGGATGATCATCGGCTTGCGAATCAGCGCCAGCATGCTGATTGGCGGGATGATCGGTTGGGTGATCGCTCCGCCGTGGCTGCTGTCACGCGGGCTGATTGCCGCGGACGCCCGCCGTGTCGACATCCTGCTCCTCATCATGTGGCCCGCTGTCGGCATGCTGGTGGCGGGTGGCATGTCCGCATTGCTCCTGCGGTGGGGAGTCCTGGTCCGCACGTTCAAAGGGCTCGCCTCGTCCAGCGGTGTGTCAGGGGATCTGCCGCTGCGCTGGGTCTGGATCGGCAGTCTCGCGGCAACCATCTTCCTCATCGTCATACAGGCGCTCTTCTTCGGGACGCCGGTCTGGCACTCCGTCGTCGCCATCGCGTTGTCAGTACCGCTCGGGCTCGTTGCGCTGCGCGTGCTGGGGGAAACCAACTGGGGTCCGATCAGCACGATGACCAACGTCATCCAGGCCGTCTTCGGCGGACTCGCGCCTGGCGATCTCCGCGCCAACATGGTCTCGAGCGGAATCACTGGCGCCGTGGCGGCCGAGTCGGAAGGGTTGATGCAGGACTTCCGCGCTGGTCAGATGATCGGCTCAACGCCACGCATGCTGACCTACATGCAGCTCATCGCCGTCCCGGTCGGGGCCTTGGCATTGGCGTTCATGTATCCCTTGCTGCGCGATACTTACGGCGTCGTCGGCGACAACGCACAGCTACTGAGTCCCACGTCGCAACGCTGGGTGGGCTTTGCCAAACTCGTCACGCAGGAACTCACGGGACCGGCCGCGGCCAGTCCCGCCGCGGCGGCACGCATCTCCTGGATGACGACATCGCTTGGTGTGGGCGCGTTGATCGGCGTTCTGCTGACGTTCCTCGAGCAGAAGGCGAGTTGGCGGACATATGTTCCGTCCCCGACAGGGATGGGAATCGCGATGCTGATCCCGGTCAACGCCGTCACGATGATCTTTCTCGGCGCCGCTGCGGATTCGATCTGGGCGAGGACGTCGCCCGCGTCGCACGAACGCTACTCGATCCCGATCGCGTCCGGCCTGATCGCGGGTGAAGCGCTGGTGGCGGTTGTGATTCCGCTGCTGGTGACTGCCGGTTTGATGAGCCTGCCGTGAAGAACTGTAATGGGGTCAGACCCCTTCACAGTTTTTCAAGCGCGGCGAGCAATTCGGTCGTCGAGGCCGTCGCCGGACCGAACTTGGCGACGACGATGCCGGCGGCTTCATTGGCGACGCGGGCGGCCTCTGTGGTCGTTGCGCCCGAGGAGAGCGCGACGGCCAGCGTCGCAATCACGGTATCCCCGGCGCCGGTCACATCGGCCACTTCGCGCGCCGTTGCCGGCAAGTAACCTTCGAGCTCGCTGCTCAACAGCCAGATTCCCTGATCGCCGCGCGTCATCAACACATCGCGGCAGCCCACGCGTTCGCGAAAGACGCGCGCCGCATCGCGCGCCTCGTCCTCGCTCCGGACCCGCCGGTGAGTCGCGGCCTCCGCCTCATGATGGTTGGGGGTGACGATGGTCGCGCCCGTGTAATAGTCGAGATGCGGGATCTTCGGATCGACGAGCACCGGTGTGCCGCGTTTGGCGCCAGCGCTTACGAGCGTCTGCATCACGCGACGTGTGACGCACCCTTTCATGTAGTCCGAGACGATGATCGCCGAACAGCGCGATGCGTGCTTGGCGATCTCCGCGATGATGCGCTCTTCGATCTCGCTGCTGACTTCGGAATCGCTTTCGTAGTCGATGCGCGCCACCTGCTGATTCCGGTCGGTCACCACGCGCGTTTTCGTCGTCGTGGGACGGCTGCCATCGCCAACGAGTGACGGCGCGATGCCCGCCTCGCGGCACGCCCGGGCAAGTGTCGACGCACCATCGTCGCGGCCGGTGACCGCGACCAGCGTCGCCTGTCCGCCGAGCGCCACGACGTTGCTTGCCACGTTCGCGGCTCCGCCGATGCGGTACATGTCGTGGTCGAATGCCACGACAGGAACCGGCGCCTCCGGCGAGATGCGCGTCACGCGACCCACAATGAACTTGTCGACCATGGCATCGCCGACGACGAGGACGTTCACGCCGCCGGCGCGCGAGATGATCTCGCGCGCGCGCTCAGGCGCGAGGGCCGGCAGGAGCATCGTCGCGGCGGGCGGCGGCAAACGGGAGAGTCACGATGACCAGGAACAGCATCAGGAACTCGGAGTCGCCGAAGTTGTACTCGAACAGGCCGGCAGACAGCATGCTCGCGATCGCGGCCAGCCCCGCAGCGGCCATGGTTGGCTCGCGCTCCGTCCTGAACAGTCGAAACAATCCGTACCCGAGGGCGACGATGAACGCCAGCCATGTCACCAGAGCCGGAAGCCCCCGTTCGGCTGCGATCTGCAGCGGGACGTTGTGGAGATGCGGATTCATTGCGTTGACGGCGTCCGGATCGCGATACTGCGTGTACAGCTTCGGGATCATCGCCGGCCCGACTCCCGTCAGCGGGAAGTCGCGCATCATCGCCATCCCGCTTCGCGCCATCGCCAATCGATCGCGGTTGCTCGGATCTCGCAGATCGAACATCGACACCATGCGGTTGGTCACGCTGTCGGGGGCGAACGCGAAGAGCAGCGCGGCGATGACGGGTAGCAGTCCGAGCAAACGCAGGTCTTTCAATATAAACAACACCCCGACGGCCACACACGCGCCGACCCACGCGCTCCTCGTCAACGTCAGCGACAATGCCACGACGAGCGCCGGCATCACGAGCGCGGGCCACGTCCGATCGCGCGCGCCGAACACCAGCCGCGATGCGGCCACGCCGATCACGAGCATCAACGTCCCGGAGTACGTCATGTAATGCCCGAGCGTTCCTCGCGGACGCTGGCCGAGGCTGTCGAAGTGCAGCATGCCGTACTGGACGATGCCGTACGCCGCCGCCGCCGCTCCAACGGTGATGATCACGTCCGTCGCCATCGTGGCCCGCTGGCCCCGAGCCAGGTCGTACACCGCCGGGACGATGAGGAACAGGACCAGTTGACGATCGTGGATGAAGCTCTCGAGCGGAGCAAAGGAGAAGACCGTCGAAATCAGCGTCAGTGCGCCATACGCGAGCAGCGCGATGAAGAACGTCGGCGCGGTGGGGCGGCTCTTGTCGCGCACCATGCCGATGACCCAGCAGAGGAGCAAGGCCGTCAGGAGGATCTGTGCCGCGGCAATCGACAGCTGAACGGCGCCCACGAACCCGAGCAGGAGGATTGTCGTCAGCCGGTCGAGTCCTGGTGCGGCTGGTGCCTCCGGCATGCCGATCGTCGTTGCCCTCATCAATGCACCACAGGAATTCTACGTGTGTTCGCTGCCGGAGCGACATCTCGATCCCGGTTGGGCGTCGCACGAAGCGCCCGCTCTGCGGCCGCGATCACTCGTTCCGGGCCGATACTCGTGAGGCACCTGAAATCGCCTGGCACGCACACTCGCTGGTGACAGGGGCGGCACGGCAACTCTCCTGGATCCACGATCTCCGAAAACCAGCCTGGGTTGCGCCAGGGAAACGAGCGTTCCGCCAACGTCGGTCCGAGTAACTCGACGATGGGTACCGACGTCGTTGCGGCGATGTGCAGCGGACCGCTGTCGCCCCCAATGAACAGGGAGGCACGCGCAATGAGTGATCGGAGCTCATTCAGCTGAAGCGGGCAGCTCTCGAGCAAGGCATTGGCGAGAGGTCCCAATTGGCGGGCCGCGATATCACTGATCCGCTGTGCCGCCTCGGCATCGGAGGGGCCCGACGTCAGGAATACGCGACGGGATCCGTCGTGCGCGACGAGGGCAACCACCAGCGACACGAACGACTCTTCGGGCCACCGCTTGAATTGCGTGCTCGCGCTCACGTGGATGACGATTAGCCTGTTGGCTGGTCCCACGCCGGATTCCGTCAGCTGCGCATCGATCCGCCTGCCGGCCTGAACGTCGGCGAGCATCTGCACCGGATCCTGAGCCGGATCGAGTGGCGGAATGCCCAGCGGAGCGATCAGGTCCCACTGATTCATCACAGAATGGCGCGGCGTCAGCTGTCGCGAGCGCGGAACGGCGTCGGTATACATCCAGGAGCGGCCGCTGATGGTGTAACCGATACGTCGTCGCGCCCGACTGCCCCAGGTGAACCACGCGCTTCGCGGGCCGCCATGCAGATCGATCGCGAGGTCGTAGCGGCCTCGCGCGAGGCGACGCGCGACAGCGATGTCGTCTGCGATGCGCGACAGGCCGCGCCTTCGCGGCACGACGATCAATTCATTGATATGAGGATTGCCTTCAACGATCGGCGCCGCGTCCGGCTCCACGGCGTAGGTGAGATGGGCATCAGGGTAGTGACGCCTGAGGGCGCTCAGCAGCGGAGTCGTGAAAACGACGTCGCCGATCGGGCGTAGCCGGACCAGCAGAATGCGCACTAGCTATTCAGGATCCACGGTCGCCTCGTCAATCAGCATCACCGGGATGTCGTCCTTGATGGGATAGACTCGGCGGCACTTGTCGCATTTGAGACCTTGCCCGTTGTTGACCAGCCGGACAGGCGTTTTGCAGTTCGGACAGGCAAGGATTTCCAGCAGTTCCTTGTCGACGGCCATACCCCTCCGGATCGATCGCTATTAACGCTGGAACTATAACATCTTGGGCTAAGATCGTTTAGCTATGGCACATACCCGCGCCGCGTCGTCGCTGCTCCTCAGTGCGTTCCTGGTCGGGCTCGTGCCAGGGATTTCAGGCGCTCAGGGTTCCTCACAGTCTTATCTGGCGTTCCTCATGGCTCGGCGTCTCGAGGCCGAAGGTGACAACTCCGGTGCGCTCGCCGCGCTGAAACGAGCCGCAGCTGCTGATCCACGATCGGCTGAGATTTATGCCGAGATGGCGGGCTTTCATCTGCGTCACAACGAACGTGCCGAGGCAGAGACTGCCGCGAAGGCGGCGCTGGCGATCAATCCGGACAACGTCGGCGCCAATCGGGCGCTCGGGTTGATCAATGCCGCCGCGGTGGAGGGCACGACCGGGCGTGACGTTACCGGTCAGGTGCAGGCCAACCTGCGCGATGCGATCATGTATCTCGAGCGCGCCATCAAGGCGTCTGGTCCGACCGCGGATGTAACCCTGTACTACACGCTCGGACGGCTCTATATCCGCAACGACGAGCCCGCCAAGGCGATCGAGTCGCTTTCCCGTGTCCTCAGTCAGAATCCCGATTCACTCACTGGCCGTCTGACGATGGCGCAGGCGTACGCGGCGAACAAGGATCTGAAAAGCGCGATTGCGACGTTGAAAGAGGTGCTCGAATTCGAGCCGCGGGTGGCGTCCGCGCTGGGGCAGTATCAGGAGGAAGCCGGCTTGCTCTCGGATGCCGTGGAGAGCTACACCGTGGCGCTCGCGGTCCAGCCGCGAAGCCGCGAGTTGAAGGTGCGGCGTATCGCCGCGCTGCTCGAGGCGAAGGAGTATCAGCGCGCTGCCGCGTTTGCCGGCGAAGGTCGAAAGCAGCATCCCGACGATCCGCGGTTCGTTCGCTTGCAGGCACGCGCGCTCTTCGACGGCGGCGATCGCTCGGGCGCGATTCTGCTGCTGGAGCAGGCGGCGAAGGCGGCGCCCAAGGACAGCGACACGCTCTTCGCGCTCGCTGATATCTATGCGGACGCCGGCCGCGGCACCGATGCCGAGCGTATCCTGCGCCAGATCGTATCGGCGGAACCAATGAACGCCAGCGCGCTCAATTACCTCGGGTACCTGCTGGCCGTTCGCGGCGAGCAGCTCGACGAAGCCATTCAACTGGTGCAGCGCGCGTTGAAAGAAGATCCCGACAACGGTGCGTATCTCGATAGCCTGGGATGGGCATACTTCCGGCGCGGCAGCCTCGACGAAGCGGAAAAATACCTGGTGGCCGCAGTAAAGCAGCTTCCCGAGAACTCCGAGATCCAGGAGCACCTCGGAGATCTATTTGCGCGGCGCGGACGATTTGCCGATGCGGTGGCTGCGTGGACTCGTGCCCTCGCCGGTGACGGACAGGACATCGACAAGGACGCGATCGAGAAAAAGATCAGCGGTGCAAAAGGCAAAATACAAAATGCAAAATGACGCGTAGCCGTCCGATTTGCATTTTTCATTTTGCCTTTTGCCTTGCGTGCGTAACCCTCAGCGCCGCCTGCAGCGCGAGACGAGTTCCGCTTCCTTCCGATCCCGGTTCACCCCTTCCCAACTATTCCGAATTGCACGCCGAGGTCACGGCATCGTGTCGCGGCGCGCGGACGCTGACAGCGGAACTTGGCCTTCGCGGCCGAGTGAGCGGTAAACGGCTCAGCGGACGCCTCGTTGCGGGCTTCGAGCGTCCGGCGTCGATGCGGCTCGAGGCGGTGGCACCATTTGGACCACCGGCTTTCATCCTGGCGGCGCGCGGCGATCAGGCCGTGCTGCTGCTGCCGCGCGATGAGCGCGTGGTGAAAGGACAGTCAGCGCAAGCGATTCTTGGGGCGCTGACAGGGGTGGCGCTCGCGCCCGCTGACCTGCAGGCGATCCTGACGGGTTGCGTTCTTCCTGCACCCATGGCCAGGGCTGGAAGGCTCCACGCGAATGGATGGGCCTCGATCGATCTGGATGGCGGCGCGACGATCTTCCTTCAGCGGATGGGAGCGTGGCAGGTGCGCGCGGCGCGTCGCAACGGATGGGAAGTGGATTATCCGCAGTGGCAGGGGCAGTTTCCCCAGGTCATTCGCCTGCGCTCGGCGACTGCGCCCGCGGATGTAGATCTCACTGCGACGCTCACGCAAATCGAGGTCAACCGTGATGTCGATCCGGGCGCGTTCACGGTCGACGTGCCGGCAGGCGCCAGCGCGCTGACGATCGAGGAGTTGCGCCAAGCCGGACCACTCGGGGAGCGTCAGTAACGTGCCGACGGCAGCAGTCGTGTCACGGCGGGCGGTGACTGTTCGTGCGCACGCGAAGATCAATCTCGATCTTCGCGTGCTCGGCACGCGGTCGGACGGGTTTCATGAGTTGCGGACGGTCTTCCAGGCGTTGGCGCTTCACGACACGATTGAGTGCGTGCCCCGGCCGGGCCCCCTTACGATCGAATGCGACACTGCGGGCGTGCCTCTCGACCGATCGAATCTTGTCTGGCGCGCCGCCGAGGCGCTGTGGCGGTCGCTGCGGCGCCAGGGTCCGGTCAAGGACGTGCTGGTGCGGCTGCACAAGCGGATTCCGCTGCAGGGTGGGCTCGGCGGCGGCAGCACGGACGCCGCGGCGACGCTGGCGGCGTTGGCGCACGCCTGGCGTGTGCCTCTTCGCCCGAATCAATTCATCGATGTCGCGGCAACGCTCGGTGCCGACGTTCCCTTCTTTCTGTCCGGCGGCACCGCTCTTGGGCTTGGCCGAGGTGATGAGATCTACCCTCTGGCCGACCTTCCGCGTCACTGGGTCGTCTTGTTGATCCCCGGGTTCGGTGTGGCCACGGTCGACGCGTACGGCTGGTACGACGCTGAACGCGACCCGGCGCGCGGGCCGATGGTCCGTGAGGCGCAGTACGTTCCCGGTCCCTGGCCGTCGAGGGCGGCGCAGATGATCAACGACCTCGAGGCGCCGATCGCCCGGCATCATCCCGACATCGAACAGATGAAGACAGCCTTACGGCGGGCCGGGGCGCTGGCCGCTGCGATGTCGGGGAGCGGCTCGACGGTGTTCGGTCTGTTTCAAAAGCGCAAGGACGCAGTCCTGGCGGTCGAGCGATTATCTGGATCGGGGTGGCGCGTCATCCTGACCGAATCACTCGGGCGTGCCGAGTACTTGCGTCGCAGCCAGCCGCGGTTTCGTAGCTCTTGAAAGGGGGGCGAGCGACTTTGACCAGCGCATGCACCAGGGACAACGAAGGAAGGGGCAAGGACTCGGGTTATCCCATCAGTCTTGCCCAGAGCCACAAGTCTCGTCTACACTAAGGGTTTGCACCACCGCCGCTGAGCGACTCCAGTAGATTTGCACGCTGCGTACGGCTGAACCCTCGGATGCCCCGGGTGACGAGGTGACGTGGTGGGGCGTGGCCAAGCGGTAAGGCGCGGGACTTTGGATCCCGTATTCGGAGGTTCGAATCCTCCCGCCCCAACCAGCTCGGCGACGCTGGTGCGCCTCGTATGGCCCCTCGCACGTCTGCGGGGGGACGCGGAGCCTGCGCGCGCGTGCGCAGGCGGATGTGAACTGAGCGATGAGACGACCTCTGAGCGGTGATGGCCTCCTGTCGACCGGATTTGGCGACCTGAAAGTCTTCTCAGGCAGCGCCCATCCACAGTTGACCAAGGAGATCGCGGACTGCCTGGGCATTCCGCTCGGCCAGGCGCGCTTGCGACGGTTTCCGGACAGCGAGGTCTCGTTCCAGATCGACGAGAACATTCGCGGCGCCGACGTCTTCATCGTGCAGCCGACATCGACCCCGGTCGACCCGCACCTGATGGAACTGCTGGTCATGATTGACGCGTTCCGCAGGTCGTCGGCGTCAAGGATTACGGCCGTCATTCCGTACTACGGATACGCGCGGCAGGATCGCAAAGACAAGCCACGCGTCCCGATTTCGGCGAAGCTCGTGGCGAATCTGCTCAGCGCGGCGGGCACGAACCGTGTGCTGACGATGGATTTGCACAAGGCGCAGATTCAGGGGTTCTTCGATATCCCGGTCGACCATCTGTTCGCGGCGCCCGTGATCGTGGAGTACTGCGCCAGGCTGCAGATGGAGAACCTGACGATCGTCTCGCCTGACGCGGGCGGCGCCGAACGTGCGCGTGCGTACGCCAAGCGGCTCGATGCCGAGCTCGCCGTTGTCGACAAACGCCGGACCGAAGACGGTACCGCCGAGGTGATGAACGTGATCGGTGACGTGCAGGGACGCACCTGCATCCTGCAGGACGACATCATCGACACCGCGGGCACGATCTGCAAGGCAGCAGTCGCATTGAAGGAAGCCGGTGCGGAGCGGGTACTGGCGTGCGCGGTGCACGGGGTGCTCTCAGGGCCTGCAATCGAGCGGATCGAGAAGTCGCCGCTCGACCAGTTGATCGTGACCAACTCGGTGCCGTTGCGAGGCGATGGGCAGAACTGCCGGAAGATCGTCGTGTTGACGGTCGCGCGGCTGCTCGGACAGGCGATACGGAATATTCACGAAGAGACCTCGGTCTCCTCGCTGTTTGTGTAAGCCGTTAGAGGCAGATTTCGGCGTGTCCAAGAACAGGACCCGCCCTGCGGTGTAGGACGGCGCTCAGTCGGTAGTGCAGGCCGGGTCTTGCGTTGTCGATCCGGCATCGAAGAAGGAACGCTATGGACGCAACATTAGAAGCAGTCAGGAGAGAAGGCCGCGGCAAGAACGAGGCGAATCGTCTCCGCGCCTCGGGCCGGATCCCGGGCGTCGTGTACGGAACCGCTGCAAAGGGAAAGGTGCCGGAAGGCGTCGCAGTTGCTATCGATCCGAAGGCCGTGCTGAGGATCCTGCACTCCGACTCGGGCGCCAATACTCTGATCACGCTCAGTCTCGACGGCAGCCAGTCGCGCGTGATGGTGAAGGAGTATCAGCTGGATCCAATGACGCACCAGTTGCTCCATGCCGACTTCTACCAGCTCGCGATGGACAAGGCGATCACCGTCACGGTTCCAGTGCTGGTCAAGGGTGAGCCCAAGGGCGTGAAGGTACAGGGCGGCCTGCTCGACTTCGTGACGCGCGATATCGAGGTGCAGTGCCTGCCGACGGATATTCCCGAGCACATCGATGTCGACGTGACCGAACTGATGCTGCACCAGTCAATTCGCGTGCGTGACCTTGCTCCGGATCCGAAGTGGACGCCGGTGACCGAAGGCGACACGATGCTCGTGCACATCGTGATGCCGAAGGCAGAGGAGTCTGCAACCGCGGCGGCGGCGGAAGCTGCGCCCACGGCGGCAGCCGAACCCGAGGTCATCAAGAAGGGCAAGACCGAGGAAAAGGAAGAGGAGAAGCCCAAGAAGTAGCGGTGGGGCTTCAGGCCCACCGGGATTCCATGAAGCTCATTGTGGGTCTCGGCAATCCCGGGCGCGAGTACCGCGAGACTCGACACAACGTCGGCTTCATGGTGGTCGAAGAGTTCGCGAGACGCTACGCGCTCAGCTGGTTGCAGGCGCCGTCGCAGGTCCCGGAGGCGTTCGTCGCCAAGCGCTACGGAACGGATCCGGTGCTGCTGGCCAAGCCGCTGACCTACATGAATCTCAGTGGCGACGCGGTCGCGGCGCTTGCTCGTTACTACGATGTGCCGGCCGGCGAGTTGCTGATTGTCGTGGACGAAATCGCGCTGCCGTTCGGACGCCTGCGCGCGCGAGCCCGCGGATCGGCAGGTGGCCACAACGGTCTGAAGTCGGTGATTGAACGGCTTGGAACCACAGACTTTCCCCGGCTTCGGCTGGGGGTCGGGCGCGGGGATGCGAGACGAGATCTTGCTGACCACGTGCTCTCGAAGTTCGAGCGAGGCGAACGTGCCGAGCTCGAATCGTTCATCACGCGTGCGGCTGATGCCGTTGAGATGTTCGTTGCGGAGGGCATCAGCAAGGTGATGAACACGTACAATCCGGAGGCCGCAACGCCGGAAATAGACTGACTCCTTGCTGCTCGAGGAGCGACGAATGCCGCGGAGGGTTTGCCACGAAGATCACGAAAATTCGGCCACGAAGCACACGAGGATCACAAAAGTTTGGCACCATCGTGACCTTCGTGATCTTCGTGGCTGATCCGTCGTGATCTTCGTGGCTGATCCGTCGCGATCATCGTGGCGCGAAGTGGGCAGCCGTAGTCCAGAAGGAGACGTATGAACAGGAAGTACGAACTCGTGTACGTCGTGTCGCCCGAAGCGTCCGACGAACAGGTGGCCGATCTGCACACGCAGGTTGCGGCCATCGTCCAGAGAATCGGCGGCCAGATCGAGAAGACCGACAATTGGGGCCGCCGCAAGCTCGCTTACGAGATTGGCCGGCACAAAGAGGGGACGTACGTCCTCGAGGTGATCGATGGCGGCGGCGAGCTCATGAAAGAGATCGACCGTCGTCTCAAGGTGACCGATCTCGTCATGCGCCATCTCATCGTTCGCGTCGACGAGGAACAGGGTGTGGTCGAACGGACTCGTGCGAATCGCACAGAGAGCAGCCGTCGCCGCCGCGTCGCGCGCGGCCTGCCACCCGATCGGCAGCCGGGCGAGGGTCAGCGCGGCGAGGTCGATGACGATCGCGAAGACCGCTTCGACATGGGGGAGGAACTCCGATGAACGGGAAGAAGAGTTTCGGAGGCGGAGGCGGTCGTGGGAAGTCGTCGTCCAACCAGCAGAACAAGGACGGCCAGCGCCGGCCGATGTTCCGGCGCCGCAAGGTCTGTAAGTTCTGTTCGGACAAGATTGACGACATCAACTACAAGGACGTGCGCATGCTGATGCCGTTCGTCCCCGAGCGCGCGAAGGTGCTGCCACGCCGCATTTCAGGCACGTGCGCGCTGCATCAGCGGAAACTGCGGACGGCAATCATGCGCGCGCGGCAGCTGGCGCTGATCCCGTACACGACGGAGTAGGCCATGGAAGTCATCCTGAGAGAACACGTCGACAATCTCGGCCGCCGCGGCGAGATCGTCAAGGTGGCGGCCGGCTACGCGCGGAACTACCTGCTGCCGCGCAAGCTGGCGTTGCCGGCGACCGACGGCAACAAGAAGCACGTCGAGCGCGAGCGGAGAATCATGGAAGC
>JBKPNV010000201.1:0-2674 GCA_046732795.1 Acidobacteriota bacterium | reverse complement strand
GCATTAGCACGCCAGATCGACATGCCTGAAATGGATCGTCAGGCGGTCGAGATCGGTGCCCTGCTCCATGACATCGGGAAGCTCGCCGTGCCGGAGCACATTCTGTCAAAGCCCGGTCCGCTGACGCCCGACGAGCGGAAGAAGATGCAGCTGCACGCGCAGATCGGAGCGCAGATCGTCGATGCGGTGCCGTTCCCCTGCCCGGTGGCACCGCTCGTGCGCAGTCACCACGAGCGCTGGGACGGAACCGGGTATCCCGCCGGGCTGCGTGGTGAACAGATACCCATCGGCGCGCGCATTCTCTCCGTGGTGGATTGCTTCGACGCGTTGACGTCCGAGCGGCCGTACCGGCCCGCCATTTCGCCGGAAGCTGCCCTCCGTGTCATCGAGGCCGAAGCGGGCAAGGCGTTCGATCCCGCCATCGTCACTCGATTCACCGAGTTGCTGCCGGTGCTGACGCCGCCTAGAAACGACGGCTTCCTGCGGCAGATGCGACAGTCGAGCGATTCAGACAGTCCGCAAGTGCCCTCCGGCGTTGGAACGCGATTGCGCGCCGATGCCTTCGCCGAGATCGCGTCGGCGAACCGCGAGAACTACGCGCTCTATGAAATCGCGCAGTCGATGGGGCGAAGCATGAGCCTCAGCGAGATGATGACGTTCGTCGGCGGCAAGCTCAATACGCTCGTGCCCTTCTCTTCGTGCGCGTTGTTCGTGCGACGGGGGGACAAGGACCTGATCTGCCGGTTCGCGACCGGTCTGCATGCCAATCTTCTCGAGGATGCGTCGCTCGCAAACGGGTACGGGTTGAGCGGGTGGGTAGCGCGCCACGGCAGGCCGCTGATCAACGGGTTGCCCGCTGCGGAGTTCAATGCGGCCGGTATCCCAACGTCCGACCTCCAGCTTCGGTCCGCCCTGGTTTGTCCCTTGCTGATTGGCGGCGAGGTGATCGGCACCATCGCCGTGTATCACGAAGTCCCGAGCTCGTACACCGATGACCACCGCCGCGTACTCGATCAGGTGGCGCGCCAGGCGGCAGCCGTGGTGCACAACACGCTTCTGTTCGAACGCACCCAGGAACAGGCATTCAAGGACAGCCTGACGGGCCTCGCGAACCCGCGCGCACTGCACTTCCAGATGGCGCGAGAGCTCGCGCGTGCTCGTCGCACCGCCTCGCCCTTCTCGGTCATTCTGTTGGATCTCGACAATTTCAAGACTATCAACGACGACTACGGGCACCTCGCCGGCGATCGCGCCCTGCAGGAGGTTGCCCGCGTGTTGCAGCAGACCACCCGCCCGTACGATACGTGCATCAGGTACGGAGGCGACGAGTTCGTCGTCCTGCTTTCGTCGTGTGGAGCCGCCGAAGCCGAAGAGCAGCGCCGGCGGTTGCAGGAAGCGGTCGGGGCAATCCCGCTGCACGCAGACGATGGCCGTGAAATCGCACTGCGCGTCAGCGCGGGCGCGAGCGTGTTTCCTGACGACGGCGAGAGCTATGAGCGCTTGTTAGCGCGAGCCGATCGCCGGATGTACCGGAACAAAGCCGAGTGGAAGAGCGCGCATGCACATCCGATCCGTCTGCTTGCCGGAGGAGAGTCGCGCTACGCAGAGCTCAGCACGTTGAATATGGCCGCGGAGTCCTGACGCGCGCCGCCCTGCTGCTGAAGCCGATCGAGCACGTCGGCAGCCGCCGCGCAGGCCGGGAGCTCGATGCCGAATTTCCGCGCCAGATCCAGGACGATGTGGATGTCTTTGTGGTGCAGGCGCGATTCGACTTTCCCGTCGAAGTCGCGCGCGATCATCTTGGGTGCCTGCAGGTCGAGCATGCGGCTCGCAGCGAAGCCACCCATCATCGCCTCCTTTACCGCCCGCGGATCGACGCCGGCGCGTTCGGCAAGGAGCATCGCTTCGGCGGCGCCGAGCTGATTGACGATCGTGCAGATCTGATTGCACGCCTTGGCTACCTGACCGGCGCCACTCGCGCCGATGTGCACGATTGTCTTGGCGTAGCACGAGAGCACCGGATGGGCGCGTTCGAATGCCGTCTTCGAGCCTCCCGCCATGATCGAGAGCGTCCCCGCTTCAGCCGCGCCACCACCGCCTGAGACCGGCGCGTCCAGCATCTCGATGCTTCGACTTTGAAGCTCCCACGCGATTCGCTCCGCGGCGCCGGGATCAATCGTGCTGTGATCGATGACCAGCAACCCGGCCGCAGCGCCAGCCGCGATGCCATGCTCGCCAAGAATCACGTCTTCAACGGCTTTCGTATCCGTGACCATCGTGATCACGATCTCGCTGAGCGATGCGACGTGCGCCGCCGATTCACCTGCTTTCGCGCCGGCTTTCACAAGCGGCGCCATCGACTCGGGTCGCCGCCCCCAGACACACACCATATGACCCTGCTTCAACAGATTGCGGGCCATCGGCGACCCCATGGTCCCGAGCCCGATAAATCCCAGCCGAGCTCTCCGGCCTGGATTTCTGGGCAGTTCCCTCGGCTGGCCGGCGGCGTCTTCTGGCGCGCTCCGCGCGCCCGGCACCGCTACGCGGGGCACATCGTGTTCAGAATTCATGAGCGAGTCTCGTATCGGTCCCGTTTGGCTGTCCATATCCAGGGCGCTCCTGAAGAAGTAGACTTCATCGTCGCTCATATCGATACGGTCATATTGGAGGTTCG
>JBKPNV010000200.1:0-10210 GCA_046732795.1 Acidobacteriota bacterium | reverse complement strand
CTTCCTGGCGACGCCGTGGTGACCCCCTCGTGATCATCGTGTGCTTCGTGGCGAAGCCGTCGCGGTCGGCGTGATCGTCGTGCCCTTCGTGGCGAGCCGTGGTGGACCCTCGTGATCATCGTGTGCTTCGTGGCGAAGCGGTCGCGATCGTCGTGATCGTCATGCCCTTCGTGGCGAGCCGTGGTGACCCTCGTGACATCGTGTGCTTCGTGGCGAACCCGTCGCGATCGGCGTGATCGTCGTGCCCTTCGTGGCGACGCCGTGGTGACCCTCGTGATCATCGTGTGCTTCGTGGCGAACCGTTGCGATCTTCGTGGCCTCTACGGTTAGGGCTGCTCAATCGCCTTGATTTTCTGCCATTCTGCCTCCATCTCTTCGAGGCTGGCGTCGCTCAAAGACGCTCCCCGCGAACGAAACGCGTTCTCCATGGCATCGAATCGTGCCGTGAATTTCTCGTTCGCCCGCCGCAGCGCGGCTTCCGGTTCGACCCCGAGCTTGCGCGACAGATTGGCCATGGCAAACAGCAGATCACCCATCTCGTCTTCTGCACGAGACAGATTACCGGTCGCGCCCGACTCGACCTCGTGGCGGACCTCGGCGACCTCCTCGTCGATCTTGTCGAGTACGTCATCCGCCCTTGCCCAGTCGAACCCGACGGCCGCGGCACGCGCGCTGATCTCGTACGCGCGCAGCAGCGAGGGAAGTGTCCTCGGGACGCCACCGAGCGTCGTCTTCTGCGTCTTGCCGGGCAGTCCCGCCGCTTCGCGTTCGCGCGCCTTGAGCGTCTCCCATTTCTCGATGACCTGATTGCTGGTGAGCGGCAGCTCGCTGTCGGCCCGCGCGAAGACGTGCGGGTGTCGCCGCACCAGCTTGTCGCAGATGGCGTCGATGGCGTCGCCAATGGTGAACTGGCCCGCCTCGTCACTCATCTGGGCCAGAAACACCGCTTCGAAAAGGAAATCGCCAAGCTCCTCGCAGAGGTGTGGCGGTGACCCGCTTTCAATGGCCTCGAGAACCTCGTAGGTCTCTTCGAGCACGAACGGACGCAGCGACGCCGGCGTCTGCTCGCGGTCCCAGGGACAGCCATCGGGGGCGCGCAGCCGGCGCATGATCTCGACGAGACGCTCGAATCGGGTTCCGACAGAAGGGATCACGGGCTCATGCTACCATCCGCCACCGGAGGCATGGGCAAAGTGGAGAAGTTCAAACCTCAAAGGGGGGAAGTAAGTTGGAAGTGCGGCGGGGTCTTTCGACCAAGCCGGGCGTACGTCGAACTTACTTGCCAACTTCTTACTTTGACCTTCTCACTTGTGGTCCTGTCGCCGGTGGTCGCATCGGCGCAATCGAGCACTGCCTCCTCACCCAGGACGCCGTGGGGCGATCCTGATCTGCAGGGCTACTACACCAACAAGTACGAATACGGCACGCCATTGGAGAGGCCTGCGGCGTTCGCCGGCCGACGCGCCGACGAGCTGACCGCGCAGGAACTTGCGGATCTGATCAAGAAGCGTCAGCAGGAGGCGCTCGATCGCGCGCCGTTCTTCGGCGGCGATCCCGAAGGCAAGATCGGGAACTCCGCGGAGTTTCGTGACATCTACGAAGTGACCAAGGGTAGCCGTCCCTGGTTCGTGATCGATCCTTCCGACGGCAGGATTCCGGCACTCCTCCCCGAAGCGCGTGCGCGCGCGCAGGAGCGGGGACCAGGCGGAAGCTTTGGCAATGGACCGTTCAATGGTCCGGAAGATTTCAGTCTCTGGGAGCGCTGTATCACGCGCGGCCTGCCAGGCTCGATGCTCCCCGGCGTCTATGGCAACTCGTATCAGATCGTGCAGGCGCCGGGTGTCGTTGTCATCCGTTACGAGATGATTCACGAGACAAGGGTCATTCCGCTGGACGGTCGCCCCAATCTTGGCCAGACGCTTCGTTTCGACGTCGGAAGCGCGCGCGGACATTGGGAAGGCGACACGCTGGTTATCGAGACAACGCACTTCAAGCAGCGCAGCGCGTATCGCAATGCCAATGCAGACACGCTTCGCCTGGTCGAGCGTTTCAGCCGCACAGCAGCCGATCGTATCGAGTGGTCGGTTACCGTCGACGACCCCTCGACCTGGACCAGAGCGTGGACGTTCTCGATGCCGCTGACCCGGAATGAAGACGAGGCGGTCGAGTTATACGAGTGCCACGAGGGAAACCACGCGATTTTCAACATCCTGGGCGCGGCGCGAGCAACCGAGCGGGAGAAGGCCTCGTCGGAGTCTCGCTAACCCTGGGCGCATGCTAGGATCCCGAAAGCATGTCCGAGGAGCAGCAGGAATCGGCCGAAGCCAGCGACGTCACCTTCGTGGGGTTCGTGTTGTCGCTCGCGCACACTGCGGCGTTTCATTTCGGCGACGTGCCTGATCCGGTCAGTGGGCGCAAGACCGAGCCAAATCTCGCGGCCGCGCAGCAGATCATCGATATCCTCGCATTGCTCGAGCAGAAGACGCGGGGCAATCTCACCGCCGAGGAGCGGCAACTGCTGGAACAGATCATCTACGAGCTCCGGATGCGCTACGTCGAAGCGAGCAAGACCGGGCCGCAGGAAAGCCCGCGCATCATCCTTCCTTGAGCAACGCCACCGTTACCTTTCTCGGCACCGGCACTTCTCATGGCGTGCCGATGATCGCGTGCGACTGCGCCGTCTGCCGATCCACCGACCCGCGTGACAAGCGGCTGCGGCCGTCAATCTTTCTCGACGTGCCGTCGTACGCGCGGATCCTGGTCGATGCGGGGCCCGACCTGCGACAGCAGGCGCTCACCTTTGGTGTGAAGCATGTCGACGCGATTCTGCTCACGCACTCGCATGCCGATCACATCCTCGGTCTCGACGAGGTACGCCGCTTCAACGTGATCACGGGAAGTCCGATTCCGTGTTACGCGAGCCCGGAGACGTGGCAGACGGTGTGGCGGACGTTCCACTACATCTTCGATGGTGTGCAGCGCAAGGGCGGCGGGGTTCCGAAGATCGATGCCCACGAGATCAGAGGGCCGGTGTGGATCAAAGGCGTGCGCGTCGTTCCGGTGCCGGTCTGGCACGGCGACATGCCGGTGCTCGGGTTCCGCTTCGGCAACGTTGCCTATCTGACCGATTGCAATCGGATCGACGAGGCATCGATGGCGCTGGTTGCGGGCGTCGAGACGCTGGTCATCGATGCCCTGCGCGATCGTCCGCACGTGACCCACTTCAGCGTGGACGAAGCGCTCGGCGTCATCGCGCGGCTGCGGCCGCGACGCGCCTATATGACCCACATGACGCACGATCTCGGGCACGCCGCGACCTGTGCGCGCCTGCCTCCCGGCGTCGAACTGGCATATGATGGGCTCGTGCTCGACGTGCGAGTCGACGTGGAGTGAATGGAAACCATCCACTTCCCGGACGACCCTCGACCGCCGTGGCTGGTGCATCCGGTTCTGGCGCTTGGCAATTTCGACGGTCTGCATCGCGGCCATCTCAAGATCATCGAGCGCGTCCGGCGTGGCGCCGCGGAGCATGGCGGCACGCCGATGGCGATGACCTTCGATCCTCATCCACCGCGCGTTCTGCGGCCGGACAAGGCACCGAAGTTGCTGATGACAAAAGGCCAGCGGCTCGAGTCGCTCCATCGCGCGGGCATCAGCTGTGTGGCAGTCGTGCGATTCACTCGCGAGTTGTCCGAGTGGGACCCGGAGACGTTCGTGCGGACCGTGCTGGTGGATTGGTTGCGGGTGTCGGAGGTTTGGGTTGGAGCCAACTTTCTGTTTGGCCACGGGAGGAGCGGCAACTTCACAGTGCTGCGCACGCTCGGCCAGCATTACGGTTTCCGGGCTGACAAGATCGACCCGGTACGCTACAAGGACTTCGTCGTGAGCAGCACACGCATACGGCGTCTGGTCGCGGAGGGTCGCGTCGACGAAGCGGGCGCCCTGCTCGGGCATCCGTATTATGTCGACGGCACCGTGATCGCCGGGCGGCGGCGTGGGCGCGAGATCGGGTTTCCCACCGCCAACCTGCACACGTCGAACGAGTTGATTCCACCGCACGGCGTCTACGCAACGACGACGACCATCGATGGCGTCGTCCACGCGGGGCTGACGAACGTCGGCATCCGTCCCACCTTCGGCGAAAAGGAGTTGACCGTCGAGACGCATCTGCTGCGGTATTCGGGCGACCTGTATGGCCGCTCCGTGCGCCTGGGATTCGTGCAGCGTGTGAGAGACGAACGTCAGTTTCCAGACGTCGACGCGCTGCGTGAGCAAATCGAAGCCGATCGGCGTGTGGCCGATCGGTTGTTCAGCCGGTTCTGCGTGTAGCGTGGACGCGAGCACTTTCGAATTCACCATCTCGGTTCCCCGCGACGCACAGTTTGTCTCGATGGTGCGCGGACTGGCGATGCAGGCGGCGCGCTACGCGTCATGTGGCAACAGCGAAGCCGAGACGTTCGCGATTTCGGTTGAAGCCGCCGTCCACGCCTGTCTTCGCGAGGAGTCTGCGGACGCCACCATCTCGGTGATCGTGCGCCGGGATGCCGGGCCACTCGAGTTCCTCATCGACGGCCGCACGGTCGCCGTCGAACCCTGACGTGCCGACATGCTTCGCCTCTACAACACCCTCACGCGTCAGGAGGAGGCGTTCGCGCCTGCGCGCGCCAACACGGTGCGGATGTACGCCTGCGGGCTCACGGTCTACGCCCGCGGCCACATCGGTAATTTCCGCACCTTCGTCTGCCTCGATGTATTGCGCCGCACGCTGAAATACCTGTGCGGACACGCGATGACGGAAGTCGTCAACTACACCGACGTCGATGATAAGACGATAGCCGGCGCCCAGAAGGCCGGCATGTCGCTGCGCGAGTACACGGAGCAATGGATCGACGCGTTCCGCTCTGACTCGGAGCTGTTGGGCATCGAGACGCCGGAACAGAACCCGCGAGCCACCGACGAGCCGAACATGCAGGCGATGCGCGACATGATCCTCGCGCTCGAGCGCAATGGTCACACCTATCGTCGCGACGGGTCGATCTACTTCAGGATCGAATCGCTGCCAACCTATGGCCGTCTCGCTCGCCTCGATCACGACGGTCTCCACGCCGGTGCGCGCGTCGACGTCGATGAATATTCCAAGGACGATGCCCGCGATTTCGTCTTGTGGAAGGCGTCGAGGCCCGGCGAGCCGGAGTGGGACTGTGGCGGGATGAAGGGCAGGCCGGGATGGCACATCGAGTGCTCGGCGATGGCGCTCCGGCTGCTCGACGGCGCCCCGATTGACATTCACGCCGGTGGCGTCGACTTGATCTTTCCGCATCACGAGAACGAGATCGCGCAGGCTGAGGGCGCGACGAAGGAGACCTTTTCCCGCTTCTGGGTGCACGTCGAACATCTCTTCGTCGAGAACGAGAAGATGTCGAAGTCGGTCGGCAACGTCTACACCGTCCCGGATATCGTCGCCAAAGGATTCCGTCCGTCGGCGCTCCGGTATCTGCTGCTGTCGTCGCACTACCGGAAGCAGCTGAACTTCACCTGGTCGGGAATGGAGCAGGCCGAAGAGTCGCTCCGTCGGGTGGCCGACTTCCTCGTACGGCTCGACGGTGTCACAGCAGAAGGTAGTTCATCCGAAATCACGGTTGCGGTAGCGAAAGCGCGGGAGGGGTTCAGGGCCGCGCTCGAAAACGATCTCAACACCGCCGCCGGGCTGGCAGCCGTGTTCGACCTCGTGAAGAGCAGTAACGCGGCGATCGACGCGGGCAAGATGAGCAAGAACGACGCGGCGCTGGTACGATCGGCCATCGATGAGTTCGATCGCGTGCTCGGCGTCGTGTCGTTGCGTCGTGCAGAAGACGAGAAGCCCCCGATCCCGATCGAAGAGATCGAGCGCATGATCGAGGCGCGCAAGGCGGCGCGTCAGCGCCGCGACTTCGCCGAGGCCGATCGGATCAGGGTTTCTCTGGCCGAGCAGGGCGTGTTGCTCGAAGACGGCCCGTCCGGCACCAGATGGAAGAAGAAGTGACATGACGGGGCCGGACCTCAAGACCGCACTGCCGGGTCCGCGGGCGAAGGCGCTCATCGAGCGCGACGCGAAAGTCGTCTCGACGTCCTACACCCGCGACTATCCGCTCGTGATGGCGCGTGGGGAAGGCGCGCTCGTCGAAGACGTGGACGGCAACGTCTTCCTGGATTGCACCGCGGGCATCGCGGTCACCTCGACCGGCCATTCCCACCCGGACGTCGTGACGGCGATCGTCGAGCAGTCGCACAAGTTCCTTCACATGTCGGGGACCGACTTCTACTACGAGCCGCAAGTGCGCCTCGGAGAAGAGCTGTCCGCGATCGCGCCGATGCCTGGGCCGCACCGATCGTTCTTCGGCAATTCGGGGACGGAGGCCAACGAAGCCGCGATCAAACTCGCGCGCTACTACACGAAGCGGACGAACATCATCGCGTTTTTGGGTTCGTTTCACGGCCGGACGATGGGCTCGCTGTCGCTGACCGCGAGCAAGCTGACGCAGCGGCGAGGCTTCGGGCCGCTCGTGCCGGGTGTGTTTCACGCGCCGTACGCGAACTGTTATCGCTGTCCGGTCGGGCTCAGTCCCGACAACTGCGCCGCCGAGTGCCTGCGCTTCATCGAGGAACAGCTGTTCGTTCATCTCGTGCATCCGGAGGATGTCGCGGCAATCGTCGTCGAGCCGATCCAGGGCGAGGGCGGCTACGTGGTTCCGCCAAACGTCTTTCATGAGCGGCTGCGCGAGATTTCGAGCAAGTGTGGCATGCTGCTCGTCGTCGATGAAGTGCAGTCCGGCATGGGGCGAACGGGCAGGATGTTCGCGATCGAGCACACCGGTGTCACGCCCGATGTCGTGACGATGGCCAAGGGCATTGCGTCGGGATTACCGCTGGGCGTGATGACGTCGCGATCGGAGATAGTGTCCTGGCCACCTGGCACTCATGCCAGCACGTTCGGCGGCAACCCCGTGTCGTGCGCCGCGTCACTCGCGACACTCAAGCTGTTGCGCGAGAGCCTCGTGAAAAACGCCGAAGTGGTCGGTGCGCACATGATCGCCGGCGTCAGGGACCTGATGGACAAGCATTCGATCATCGGGGATGTTCGAGGCCGTGGCTTGATGATCGGCGTCGAGCTCGTTCGCGATCGGCAGACCAAGGAACGCGCCACCACCGAGCGCGACCGCATCGTCCACGAATGCTTCACGCGCGGGCTGCTGGTGCTCGGCGCCGGTCAGAACGCAATCCGACTGTCGCCGCCGCTGGTCTTGACGACGGCACAAGCGGATATCGCGATCGAGATCCTCGATCAGGCTATCAGTAGTGTCCGGCTTTAGCTGGACCCGCCGCTCTCGTGTTCCGCGTGAGTTACGCGGTTGGCGGCGCCACGAAATCACTACTGAAGATCACGTATTCGATCATCCACACGCCGTTGTTCTCGCGGAAGACCCACAGGAACTTCCCTCGATCCCGCCGCTTCTGCCCGTCCTTTGGAAACAGATTCAGCCGGTAATCGCCGCTGGCATAGGCCAGCGTGCCCTGGCCCGAGACATCGGAAGACGTGAGTTCCAGATCGGATGCTCCCTCCGCAAAGCGATCGTCGTAGTACTGCTGGACGAACTGGCGGCCGCGCATCAATGCGCGATTGGGGGGCATGACCACGCCGGTCGTCGAATAGAGCCCTGCGGCCTTCGCCGAATCTTTGGCGTTGAACGCGATCCTCAGTTGCTCAATGAGTTTCGTGATGTTGTCGACGTCGGATCGGTCGAATTGCGGGCCCGATCGGCCTGAGCAGGCGGCGGAGCCGATCAGCGCCGCGCAAAGTGCGACAGTCGCAATTCGCTTCATGGGTAACCTCCGTGCTCTGCATCGTAACTCGTTTGAGCTCGGAGAATCGAGGTTCAGTCAGGCGCGTCGAACGCGTGCGGATACACCACGACGTGCGGTCGCCCTTCCTTCACATCGACTGTCACGACGTCGAACCGGCACGGCCGCTCATGGAGGTTATTGCGCCATAGATAGTCGACGGCCATCTGCGCTATGCGACGCTGTTTCCACGGTGTCACCGCTGCCGCGCCGCCGCCGAAGTCGTCGCCCTCTCGGGCCTTTACCTCGACGAACACGATTGTCTCTTCGTGGCTGGCGACGATGTCGATTTCGCCGAATCGAGAGCGATAACGCCGCGCGAGAATTGAGTACCCGCGACGTTCCAGTTCCGTACAGGCGAGCTCTTCGCCCATTTTTCCGAGAGATTGACGCTTATCATCTTCCATGACCCGAACGGATCGCACGTTCAGGGCCAAGATCAACTCTCGAAGTCCGACTTCCAATTCCCTGAATGTCCTCGCTACTTGGGAGTTGGGAGTCAGGAAGTGGGAGGTGGGGAGCGTTTGGGGTTCAGTCCTTGCCGCGCGTTTGAACGTAGATGAGGCCGAACTCCGCTCCGTCGCCGCGCGGCTTCACCGAGACGATGTGCTGCTTGTCTTCGGGGCCGGCCACGAGCTGAAGGTCGCCACGTGAGAAAAGCTTTTCGCGGCAGACGGGGTGACCGTTGCGGTAGTTCACATTCCCGCGGCACTCAGTCACGTCGCCGTAAGTCTTCAGTTCGTTGCGATAAAAGTCGATGATGCGATCCTGCGCGTCGGCGCTCTCGAATTTGGCGGCGAGCACCTTCACGCCAAACAGCGAGTTGCCGACGTTGACGTCGGCGCTTTCCGGCGCGTTCTCTTCCCGCAGAGGCTTGGCTCCCGGGTAGACGGCGAGGCCTATAGCGGGTGTGTCACCGTTGGTTCGAACGGACACGTTGCCGACAGGCGTCGTGATATCCACGTTAGCCTTGCCGTCGGGCGACTCGTCCTTGCGAACGTCCACGTTGCACGCCGCAAGGGGGAGGGCCACAGCCATCAGCGCAGCTGCGAGCAAGCGCGAGCGAAATCGGTCCATGCGGAACAAGACGGCAATTGCCGCCATGCGGTTCCCGGACCCGCCCCTCGACGCCCAGGCTCGAGCCTCGGATCCCGGGGCTACGGCAGTCTTTCAGGCGGGATTCCCAGTGCCAATGCGATATTTCGCAACGAGGTCTGAACCGCCCGCTGATTGTCGGGGCCGAAGCGGATGAGCAGTTTCTGCGACGGTGACAGTTTCTCCAGGGCTGGGTCGGCGAATCGATAGTTCACGGCCGCGCTGGGTTGGATCTGCACGGGCCCCTTAGGGATGGGTGTCTTCAACAGTGTAACTATCGCGCGTTCGAGCGTCTGATCGAAGGTCGAACCCGGAAGCCCGAGCTCCTTGTAGGCATCCTCGATTCGCGGCTTGAGTTGGCTGTACAGCTTTGCCGCTCCCTGCGGATCGACCGAGCTCGCGGCGGTCGCAAGCGGCAGGTATCGAGCGTAGCTGCGGGGGTTGATGGAGAGATCCTCTCCGCGTCCATCGACCTGAAACACTCCAGAGGGTCTCAGCGCGGGCACTCGGCCTGCGGCAGGTTCACCCGCTGCGATGTTGGTGACCACGACGGTGAAGTTGCGAACCAGGTTGTTGGTCGTGAGCCAGGCGGCGACGGCGGGGTTTGAGGAGAGTTCCTTCACCAGCCCACGCACGACATCGTCTGACTGATCGAGAGGCGGCAGATCGATCGGTGCCACATCGGCACCGAGTGGGGACGCGGCGTCTGTCGATGCCGGCGCGGGAGTTGCGGCGGGAGCGCTGGCGGGTGTTGCTGCACCTCGATTGCGGAAAACGAGATATCCCGTCACCGCGACGGCGATGACGAGGACGCCTGCCGCGATAAACTTCGGCCATGCCGGTGGCTCGTCGATCGGAGTCGACACCATGGTGGGCGTGTCGTCGGATGACTGCCGAAAATCGAAATCCTGATACTCCATGGCGGGCACCTCGTGCTGATGCGACGACGATGTACGATCAGACTCCGCGCGAGTGAGGACGGCTTCGCTGACAAGACAGATGAGCCGCGTGCGCCGAGGGAGGAGTCCGATCGGATTATAGAGTAGGGGCAAGCGGTCCGTGTGTTGCTTGGGCTGGATCGGCTGTGGTACGCTACGAAGTCTGCGCGGGCGGGAATAACTCAGTGGTAGAGTGCGACCTTGCCAAGGTCGAAGTCGCGGGTTCGAATCCCGTTTCCCGCTCCAATCTCCGCTCACGCATGGCATCGAGTGCGTGGTCCACGGTTGGCAGGTCACGC
>JBKPNV010000199.1:0-10006 GCA_046732795.1 Acidobacteriota bacterium | reverse complement strand
TGCTCGTGCGCGTAGTTCATGTTGTCGATGATGGCGTTTTTCATCTCCTCTTTCAGGTGAGCGCCCCTGGTGCGCAGCTTTGCCACCCGATCGATCACATCGATGACCAGATGAAAGCGCGACGTCTCGTTGAGCATCGCGAGCTCCAGCGGCGTGTTGATGTTGCCCTTCTCCTTGTAGCCCCGCACGTGCAGGTTCTCGTGCCCCTTGAAGCGGTAGGCGAGCCGATGAATCAACCACGGGTAGCCGTGAAAGTTGAAGATGATCGGCTTGTCCGACGTGAACAGGCCTTCGAATTCCCGCTCGGTTGACCCGTGCGGATGCTCGGATGCCGGCCGCAGCCTGAACAGATCTACGACGTTGACGAATCGCAGCTTCAAATCCGGCGCTCGCTCGCGCAGGATGGCAGCCGCAGCCAACGCCTCCATCGTTGCCACGTCGCCGCAGCTGGCCAGGACGACGTCCGGTTCCTCACCGGCATCGGTGCTGGCCCGCGTCCAGATGCCGAGGCCCTTGGCGCAGTGCACGACAGCTTCATCCATCGTGGTGAACTGAAGATGCTTCTGTTTGTCCGCGACGATGACGTTGATGTAGTCGTGGCTGCGGAGGCAGTGATCGGCGACTGACAGGAGCGTGTTCGCGTCTGGAGGCAGGTAGACGCGTACAACAGAGGGGCCCTTGTTGCTCACCACGTCGATGAAGCCGGGGTCCTGGTGCGAGAACCCATTGTGGTCCTGACGCCAGACCGTCGACGAGAGCAGGATGTTCTGCGACGCCACCGGCGCGCGCCAGGACACGTGGTTCTTGCAGATGTCCAGCCATTTCGCGTGCTGGTTGAACATCGAGTCGATGACGTGCGCGAACGCCTCATAGGTGTGGAAGAAGCCGTGTCGGCCAGTCAGGAGATATCCCTCGAGCCAGCCGACGAGCGTGTGCTCCGACAGCATCTCCATGACGCGACCGTCACGGGACAACTCGCCGCCGTCGGCATCCTCGGGAAGGAGATCAGCCATCCACGTCTTCTTGGTCGCGCCGTAGACGGCCTGCAGTCGATTGGACGCGGTTTCGTCCGGGCCGAAGACACGGAAGTTGGTCGGGTTGTTGGCCAGCACGTCGCGCAGGAACTCGCCCAGCGGCTTCGTGTTTTCATGAGCCGACGTGCCGCGTGAAGACACCTTGACCGCGTACTGCCGGAAATCCGGGAGCCTGAGTTGTTTGCGAAGCAACCCGCCATTGGCATGCGGATTCGCGCTCATGCGTCGATTCCCGCGCGGAGCAAGCGCCTTCAGTGGTGGTACGAGGGCGCCGTCGGTATCGAATAATTCCTCCGGCTTGTAGCTGCGCATCCAATCTTCGAGCAGCTTCAGCCCGGCTGGATCGTTTCGCACGTCGGCGAACGGCACTTGATGGGAGCGCCATGAACCTTCGACCTTGTGTCCTTTGATCTCCTTCGGGCCTGTCCAGCCCTTCGGTGAGCGCAGCACGATCATCGGCCAGCGCGGGCGACTCGGATTGTTCGAGTCGCGCGCGGTCTTCTGCGCGGCGCGAATCTGCCCGACCGCCTCGTCCAGGGTCGCGGCCATCTGCTGGTGCATCACCGCCGGATCGCTGCCCTCTACAAAGTAGGGGATGTACCCATAGCCCCTGAACAAGGACTCCAGTTCCTCGTGGCTGACACGGGCCAGGACCGTCGGATTCGCAATCTTGTATCCATTGAGATTCAGGATGGGCAGGACTGCGCCGTCGCGAACGGGATTGAGGAATTTGTTGGAATGCCACGCAGTCGCGAGTGGTCCGGTCTCGGCCTCGCCGTCACCGATGACGCAGGCCACGATGAGATCCGGATTGTCGAAGACCATGCCGTAGGCATGTGACAGGCTGTAGCCGAGTTCGCCGCCTTCATGAATGGAGCCGGGCGTCTCCGGAGTGACGTGGCTGCCGATATGACCGGGGAAGGAGAACTGCTTGAAAAACTTCTGCATCCCCTCGGCGTTCTGGCTCTTGTCGGGATAGATCTCCGAATAGGTGCCCTCGAGATAGGCAGGCCCGAGTACGCCGGGCGCGCCATGGCCTGGACCGGCCACAAAAATCATGTCGAGATCGTCTCTGACGATCAGCCGGTTCAGATGCACCCACACGAACGACAACGCCGGGCTGGCGCCCCAGTGGCCGAGCAGCCGATGCTTCACGTGCTCCGTCGTCAGCGGTTCGCGCAGCAGCGGGTTGTCCTTCAGGTAGATCATGCCGACCGCGAGGTAATTGCAGGCCCGCCAATAGGCGTGCATGAGGGTCAGTTCCTGATCGGTCAACGGACGTGATTCGACTTCCACGGGCGCGGCTTGAGTGTTCATGACTGCCTCTCAACTTTCGCGGCAAGCGGTAGCGCGAGAAGAACTACCGCGCGCGGCTGTACTTCATACGTTGTCGTCGTCACCGCGGGAGCGACGTCCCAGCGGTAGATGTCGTCGGGCGAACGCAATGCCGTGTCGATACAGCGGCGCCACGTGTCATAGCCCGCAGGCGCCGGCGGAAGCTCGAACACCAGCGGCTCCCAGTACGCGTTCAACATGCCGTGCAGCAGGAAGCGACCTCGGACACTTTTCAACGTGAAGGCCAGTGAGCGCGAGTGTTCGCTCCAGTCGGGGCGATCGAGCGCCACGCCGTGCCAGTCGATTCGGGCTCGGCCGAGAATGTGGTTGAGCGTCAACGTGGTTTCCCCGACAACGTCGCGACGCTGCCGAAATGCCGTGAGCTCTTTGACGAACCGGTGCACATCGCCGTGCTGCGTCAACAGCGACCAATCGAACCAGCTGATGTCGTTGTCCTGACAGTATGCGTTGTTGTTGCCGCGTTGAGTCCGCCTCACCTCGTCGCCCATGAGCAGCATCGGAGTACCTGCGGCGAGCAGCTCGAGCGCGAAGGCGTTCTTGACCTGACGATTCCGCAGCGCCTCGATGGCGGGATCGTCGCTCGGTCCTTCCACTCCGCAATTCCAACTGAGGTTGTCGTCCGTGCCATCGCGGTTGTCCTCGCCGTTGGCCTCGTTGTGCTTATGGTTGTATGACACGAGGTCGTTGAGCGTGAACCCGTCGTGGCAAGTCACGAAGTTGATGCTTTGCTCGGCTTCCCGTTGTTCGTGACCGTAGAGGTCAGGGCTTCCAAGCAGGCGCGTCGCAATTCCCGAGACGGACCCGTGGTCACCCTTGAGAAACCGCCGAACGTCGTCGCGGAATCGGCCATTCCATTCCTGCCAGGTGTCACCGACGAAGCTGCCAACCTGATAGAGGCCTGCCGCATCCCACGCTTCGGCGATCAGCTTCGTGCCGGCCAGGAGCGGATCCGATTCGATGTCCCACAGCACCGGTGGATTCTGGAGCGAACGGCCGGACTCGTCGCGCGACATGACCGAGGCGAGGTCGAAGCGGAACCCGTCGACATGCATCTCAGTGACCCAGTAACGCAGGCTGTCCTGGATCATCCGGCGCACGATGGGCTGATTGGCGTTCAGCGTGTTGCCGCAACCCGTGTAGTCCGCATACTGGGACTTGTCGCTCTGAAGGATGTAGTAGACGTCGTTACCGAGCCCGCGGTAGCAGAAGGTCGGCCCATCGTGTCCGCCTTCGGCGGTGTGATTGAACACGACGTCGAGGATGACTTCGATGCCCGCGTGGTGCAGGGCTTTGATCATGTCGCGGCATTCGTCGAGGACGCCGAGCGGGTCGGGTCGCGAACTGTAGGCATGGTGGGGCGCGAAGAATGACACTGGCTGGTAGCCCCAGTAGTTCACCCGCCCCGGCGGCGCCGCCTGTGGATCGAACTGAAAAATCGGCAGAAGCTCCACTGCCGTGATGCCGAGCTCCTTCAGATAGGGGATCTTCTCGATCAGTCCGGCATAGGTCCCATGTGATCCGGGTGACACGCCTGAGGTCGCATGTGTTGTGAATCCGCGAACGTGCATCTCGTAGATGACGGTCTCGGCGAAGGGCCGCCTGAGGGGAGCGTCTCCTTCCCAGTCATACGCGCCCGAATCCGCGACGACACTCTTCATCGCCGTGCTGCTATTCGGACCCGGTCGTGCGGCGGCTGTTCGGTCGTACCCATCGGGCACAGCGACCGCGAGGCCGTAGGGATCGAGGAGCAGCTTCTCGCGATCGAATCGAAGCCCGCGTTCGGGTGCGAACGGCCCATCAGCCCGGTAGCCGTAGATCTGACCGGGTCTGATATCAGGGACACAGACGTGCCAGTAGTGATACGAGCGGTGCTGCGTCGCATCCAGAGGAATGATTCGTGACGGCTCCGCGGCATTACGGTCATCGAACAATAGCAACTCGATGAACGTCGCGCTCTTCGAGAACACGCTGAAGTTCACGCCGGAGTGACGGACTGATGCGCCAAGCGGTGCGCTGGTGCCTTGTTCGATGGTGCGCGTGCTGGCGATCGATGCAGTCCCGACGGTCATGTGCCCTGGTCCACCATCGCCATCGGCCTGACGTCCCAGATGTCGCGACAGTAATCGCGAATCGATCGATCCGATGAGAACCGGCCCACTCGTGCGCTGTTCAGAATCGACATGCGCGTCCAGTTGGTCGGATCGCGGTACGCGTCACTGACACGGTCCTGACAGTCGACGTACGCTTGATAATCTGCCAGCAGCATGTAATCGTCGCGGGTCAGGAGAGACTCGACCAGCGGACGAAAGACGGTGCAATCGCCATTGGTGAAGAATCCCGAGTCGATCAGGTCGATGGCCTCGCGCAGTTCCTGATTGGACTCGTAGTAGCGTCGCGGATCATAGCCATCGCTCTTGAGCTGAACGACCTGGTCGGCGGTCAAGCCGAACAGGAAAAAGTTCTCGGCACTCACAGCCTCTCGAATTTCCACGTTGGCGCCATCCAGCGTGCCGATCGTCAGCGCCCCGTTCATCGCGAATTTCATGTTGCCAGTGCCAGACGCTTCCTTGCCGGCTGTCGAAATCTGTTCCGACAGATCGGCGGCGGGATAGACGTGCTGACCGTTCTTGACGTTGAAGTCCGGGATGAACACGACTTTGAGGAGATCAGCGGATTTCGAATCCATATTGACGATGGAGGCCACTGAATTGATCAATTTGATGATCAGCTTGGCGATGCGGTAGCCGGGGGCCGCCTTGCCGCCGAACATCACTGTTCGCGGCGTCGACGACGTCTGACCCCGCCTGATTCGGTTGTACAGCGTGATCACGTACAACACGTTCAGGTGCTGCCGCTTGTACTCGTGCAGCCGCTTGACCTGAACGTCGAACAGCGACCGTGGGTCTACCAGGATGCCGGTCTGTGCCTTGATGAAGGCACTCAACGTGAATTTGTTGTCACTCTTCACCGCCTGCCACTCGGCCTGGAACCCCGCGTCCGTCGCCAACGGTTCGAGTCGCTGGAGCTCCTCTTCCAGGTGGGAGATCCAGCGGTTGCCAATCCGCTTGGTGATCAGCGCGCTCAACTTGGGATTGCTCAACACCATCCAGCGGCGCGGTGTCACGCCGTTGGTGACATTGAAGAATTTCCCGGGCATCACCCGGTAAAAATCACGGAGCACTGTCTGTTTGAGCAGTTCGCTGTGCAGCGCGGCGACCCCGTTGATCGCATGGCTGCCGACACAGGCCAGATTCGCCATGCGCACGTATTTGTCGCCCGTTTCGTCGATCAGTGACAGCCGCTGTACCAGCTGATCGTCGCCTGGATGCCGTGCGCGCACCTCGTCCAGAAAGCGGCGATTGATCTCGTAGATGATCTCGAGATGCCGGGGCAGGAGCCGGGCGAAGAGCGGCAGCGACCACTTCTCGAGTGCTTCGGCCAGCAGGGTGTGGTTGGTGTAGCCGCAGGTGCGCTGAGTAATCTCCCACGCCTGATCCCAATCCATCTCGTGCTCGTCCACCAACAGCCGCATCAACTCCGCGATCGCGATCGAGGGGTGCGTATCGTTCAACTGGGCGGCCCAGTACACGTGGAATTCCGACAGCGTCTTCTCCTGCACCAGCGTGAGGCGGATCATGTCCTGCAACGAGCACGAGACGAAGAAGTACTGCTGCGCCAGTCGGAGCTGCTTTCCTGCCTCGGGTTCGTCGTTCGGGTAGAGCACCTTGGAGATCGTTTCTGACTTCATCTTCTCGTTGACGGCACCGTAGTAATCGCCCACGTTGAAGGCAAAGAAGTCGAACGATTCGGTCGCTTCGGCTTTCCACAGCCGCAGCAGGTTTGTCGTCTCGACGCCGTAACCCGGTATCGGCGTGTCGTAGGCCACCCCCTTGACCACCCGGTCCGGTGCCCACCGGACACGATGCCGCCCCAACTCGTCGCGGAAATGCTCGGTTCGGCCACCGAGGTTCACGTGGAAGGTGATCTCCGACTGCACGATCTCCCACGGGTTTCCAAAGCGGAGCCACTTGTCCGTCAGCTCGACCTGCCAGCCGTCGCGTATGTCCTGATCGAAGATGCCGAATTCGTAGCGAAGCCCGTACCCAATCGCAGGAACATTGAGCGACGCCAGCGAGTCCATGTAACAGGCCGCGAGGCGGCCAAGGCCGCCGTTGCCCAGCCCCGGCTCTTCTTCCTGTTCGAGCAGCGTGAGGAGATCTTGCCCGAGCCTCGCCAGCGCCTCTTCCGCTTCTCTCCAGATTCCCAGGTTGATCAGGCTGTTCCCCAGATGCGGGCCGGTGAGAAATTCGGCCGACAGATATGCGACGACTTTGATGGGAATGTTTGCGTCCGCGATGGTTCCCAGCGTCGAGATGTAACGATGCAGCATCCGGTCGCGGACGGTATAGGCGAGCGCCATGTACCAGTCGTTACGCGATGCGTGCTGGGGCAGCTTCGCCTGGAGGCAGTGCAGGTTGTCGATCAGCGCTTGCGTGATCGCGTCCACACCGAGGCCGGCGCGGATGCTCTCGGCCGCAGAGGGAGCATGTGAAGAAGCGCGTGGCGTTTTCTCGGTAGCAGGCCTCATCGGGGACATCCTTCTTCCGGCCAGGCGCAGCACGACTCGTTCCACGGCGGAATTTTTCCCGACCGCGAATTATCTGCTGTTGATCCGGATGCCCGTTCGCCACACGCATGGGGCCTCCGACATTTGGGAGTTCCTCCAGCACGCTGGAGCAGAGGGGCGGCGCGAGCCTGGAAATCGTCGTTTCCCCGACGAATGATAATCCTGCAGCGACCGGGCACAAAGTGTGCTTGCCGCCAATTCCCGAAACAGTTTGGCTACTGAGAGGCGCACGTGAACCACCGCTTCTATTTCGCTGCCGCGACATGCCTGTTCGCATTCGCGATTGCAGTCAGTACGACCGACGGGATGTCTCCCGACGCCTTGCAGGCCGCGCCGGCACCAGCCGCGCAAAAGCCTGCGGCGCCGGCACCAGCCGCGCAAAAATCGGCGGCGCCCGATTCGCAGGCCGGGTACGTCGGGAGCGACACCTGTGAGGCGTGCCACACCGAGGGCGAGTCGCTCAAGGGCACTCCCCACGCCATGGCGATGAACCCGCGAACTCCAGCGGCCACCCACGGCTGCGAGAGCTGTCATGGCCCCGGCCAGGCGCACGTCGACGACGAGAACAAGGGACACATTCGAAAGTTCGGGCAGGTCACCCCGACCGAGATCAACCAGACCTGTCTGAGTTGCCACAACCGCGGCGAACACGCGGGCTGGGAGGGGAGCGGGCACGAACGCCGTAACCTGTCCTGCACGACGTGCCATAGCGTTCACAGCCCGAAGTCCACCGCGCATCAGCTCGTCAAGACGACGCAGACCGAGTTGTGCGCGACCTGTCACCGGGTGCAGGTGACAAAGACGGAGCGTGCCGTCGCGCACATGCCAGTGCGCGAAGGCAAGATGACGTGCACCTCATGTCACAACCCCCACGGCTCGATCAGCAACGTGAAGGCGCTCAAAGTCGGCAGCTCGGTGGCGGAGTTGTGCGAAAGCTGTCATGCCGAGATGCGCGGTCCGATGCTGTGGGAACACGCCCCCGTTCGCGAGAACTGCGCGACCTGTCATGATCCGCACGGGTCGTCGAACGATCGGATGCTCGTCGTGCGCATGCCGATGCTCTGCCAGCGTTGCCACGTCGCCACGCGGCATCCCTCCACGCTGTATGACAAGGACGAAATCACGACGAACAAGAGCAACCGGATGTTCGGACGGTCATGTGTGAACTGCCACTCGAACGTGCATGGCTCGAACCATCCGTCCGGGCAGTTCTTCATGCGGTAGGTCGGGAGGTACACGTGCGCCGTCACCTGCTGTTTCGTCTCACTTGTTGCGCCATGTTCCTGGCGCCAGCGGCCGCACTCGCGCAAACCGTGGCGCTATCCGCGTCGGAAGGCGTGCTGCCGGCGGCTGTTGCGCAGGCTCCCGCCCAGGCGCCGGTCGGTGCCGCGCTCGACACACGTAATCTGTTTGAGCCGCGGGCGAACCAGCTGCAAATCGGCGGCAGGTTCAGCAGCATCGATGGCGATCCGGCTCGATTCCAGCGTTACCAGGACGTCCGCGACGGCGTGCTGTTCACCGACGCCAGGTACGCGCGCGACGCGACGGACGGAAGCTGGTTGTTCCGCGCAGGTGCGGACAACCTCGGGTGGCGCGATCAACGATACGCCGCCGAGTACCAGCGAACGGGCAAGTTCGTCGTGACCGGTCTGTGGGACCAGATTCCTCAGTTCTACAGCGTTGACACGAAGACGCCCTTTACACCCGCGCCGAGTCCGCTCCAGCTCGACGACGCGGCGCAGCTGCAGGCCCAGAACGGCGGAGGTCTGAACGTCTATCTGCCGATCGCCTCGCAGTTCGATCTCATCGAACGTCGAGACATCGGGCACGTCAATTTCCTGTCCACGCCCAAGCCGTCGTTGGATTTGACGGCGTCGTTCACCACACAGCGGCATGTCGGGGAACTGCCGTGGGGCGCCAGCTTTGGATTCAACAACGACGTCGAAGTGGCGCTGCCGTACGATTCGCGGACCAACGATTTCAATTTGGGCGCCGAGTGGAACAACACACGCCAGATGTTTCGCGTCGGGTACGCCGGGTCGTGGTTCGACAATCAGGACGACACACTGGTCTGGGACAGCCCGCTTCGGCTGACCGACTCGACGAGCGTCCCCGGCCGCGGTCGGACGGCACTGTGGCCGTCGAATTCAGCACAAACCATAAGCGCTGCGGGCTATTCGAAATTCGCGCATCGTACGCAGCTGACCGGTTTCGTCTCATTCGGATCGTGGAACAACGACGAGCCGCTTCAGCCCTTCACGATCAACGCGACGCTGCCACAGTTGGCGCTGCCAAGAACCACAACGGACGCCACGGCGCACGTCTTCTCGACCAATCTGAACCTGGTGTCCCGGCCACTCGACGAGTGGCGGTTCAGTGCCCGCGTGCGCCGGTACGATTACAACAACGAGGCCCCTCAGGCCGTCATACCCCAGTTCATCAACTACGACACGTCCGTCACCACGTCCTCGACGGGGGGGCCCGAGCTGTACGCCCACAACCGGACAACGTTCGATGCCGACGCGACGTGGACCGGCCTTCAGCCGCTCGCCTTGACCGTCGGCTATACGCGCAACAACTCGGGACACGACTTCCGTATTTTCGACAACACCGGTGAAGATGTGCTCCGCCTCACGGCGGACGCCGTCGGCACGCAGTGGCTGACGTTCCGGGCCGACTACGAGCTCTCGGGTCGCTCCGGGTCCGGCTTGAACGAAGATCTCCTCGTCGAGATCGGCGAACAGCCGGCCTTGCGCCATTACGACCTCGCCAATCGCACCAGGAATAAATTCAACGGCCAGGTCGATATCGTGCCGAACGATCTGTGGACGTTCAGTGTGTCGGCCGGGATTGGCAAGGACGACTACGACGACAGCTACTTCGGCCTGCAGGAATCGACGTTTCGCGTGTTCTCGCTCGGCGCCGACCTGCGTCGGCCTGACGGCTGGGGCGCCGGCGCCTCGTACAACTACGAGCGCTACTCGGGCTT
>JBKPNV010000198.1:0-6706 GCA_046732795.1 Acidobacteriota bacterium | reverse complement strand
TGTGGGCATCGGTACTACCTCGATTGTGGATGTTGCGACTCTGATGGCAGCTCTCTCCAAGACCACTGATGCCACCGTGAGCGTGCGATTGCGTGACAAGCCAGCACCGATCACCGTTGCGATCGAACGGCGGCCGAATGTCGTGAGCATGTACGAGAGTCGACCGCTCAACGTCGCGATAACCGAGTTGAACGCACGGCTCGCACGACGGCAGCTGCCAGGCGGCGCGTCATCCGCGGAAGAACAGCGAGTCGACCAGGGAATCCGGCTGAATCTCGCGACCGCACTGATGGCAGCCGGCAACTATTCGGCCGCACAACAGATATTGTCCGACGTTCGGCTCGAGAGCCGGCGCGGCATCTCGAATGGAACCGTCGACTACCTGAGAGCTGTCTGTTACAAGCACCTGAAACAGCTCGCTGAGGCGCGCCGGCTTTTCGAAGCGGCGAGCCAGGACCAGGGCGCACTGCTCACAGAGTTTGGGCCCGTGATCTCCTATCTGGCAAAAGAGGAACTATCGGCGCTCGCAGGTCCTGGGCAAGAGTAGGCTGCCTCCTCATGGCAGATTGAGCTGCCATGAAACGCCGAAGCGATCGGCGCACCAGCCGAACCGCTTCGAGAATCCGTAGTCATCGAGCGGCATGAAAACCTGACCACCAGACGAGAGCGTCGAGAATGCCGACTCGAGTTCATCACGCGTCGCGAAGTCGACGAACAGCGACACGGCGGGTGTGAAGGAAAAGGCATGCTTCACCGGACTGTCGATGACGATGAGCGCATGGCCGTGTAGTGTTGCATCGGCCCGCTTCACGGTTCCTTCCGGTCCTGGCTCGCCGACGCGATACCGTTCGATGCGCTCGACCCGGAACTCCGGAAATACTGAACCGTAGAGTTCCATCGCTGCCGAGGCGTCGCCTGAGAACATCAGATGCGTTGCAACTTTGGGATTCACTGTGGGTCCTTTTAAGCGCGCGGATGTTAACACGGATGCGATCACCGATTTCGAACATGATTGCAGGCGAACATGTCGAGGCCACTCGCCTTGACATTCTAGGTGAGAGAACGTACTGTGTCTCACCTAGTATGTCTACCCGTCAAGGACGCATCGCTCAACGGTCCAGGACCGGGGAGGAACGGCTGGCGCTGCTGCAGGGTACGCTCGACCTGTTGATCCTGCGCACGCTGCGGCTTGGTCCGGCGCACGGCCATGCGATCGTCAAAGCAATCGAGAGCGGGTCTCACGATGTGCTGCTGGTCGAACAGGGATCGTTGTATCCGGCGCTCCATCGCCTGATCGAGCGCGGATGGCTCACCTTCGACGAGGGCCCCTCCGAGAACAATCGGCGGGCGAAGTTCTATCGCCTGACGGCCAGGGGGCGCAAGCAACTCGATATCGAGACGAGCCGCTGGGAAAAGCTCGCCGGTGCCATCGCCCGCATCCTGCGACCAGCCGCGCAGGAATGACGCCATGTGGCGCAAGCTGTTTGGCGGCGCCGCGCGAGTTCGCGCATTGAAGGGGCTGGACGAGGAAATTCACAATCACATCGACCGCGAAGTCGAGATGAACATCGCCAGAGGGATGTCGCCCGGCGAGGCGCGCCGCCAGGCGCGACTCGCGTTTGGCAACGTGGCCCTCGTCCAGGAAGATGCCCATGCCGCGTGGACCATACGCTGGCTCGAGCAGAGTCGGCACGATGTGCGCTACGCGCTCCGCACCTTCCGTAGAAGCCCTGGCTTCGCCCTCGCAGCGGTCCTCACCCTCTCGCTCGGAATCAGCGCAAATACTGCCGTCTACACGCTCATCGATGCATTGATGCTGCGCTCGCTGCCGGTCCCGCGCCCCGAGCGGTTGCTGCAGATCTCGATGACGCCGGGCGGTGCGCGCGAATCAATCAACAGCGACTCATTGTCATATCCCGTGGTTCGCGTGCTCGCCGAACAGCAGGATCTGTTCGATGGCGTCGGCGGATTCAGTACGTTCACCTTCGACGCTGGCCCCGCAGACAACGTCAGGCGAACACCGGGTGCGTTCGTGACGGGTGGCTTTTACGAGGCGATGAGCTTCGCGCCGGCAGCAGGCCGTCTGCTCACCCCAGAAGACGACGAGCGCGACGCGCCGCTTGTGGCCGTCATTACATATCGATTCTGGGAGCGCACTTTCGCTCGCGATCCGCGCATCATCGGGCAACCGTACCTGGTGAATGGCCGCGCTGTGACCATCGTCGGCGTGACACCGCCTGGCTTCACTGGGGCGCATGTTGGGTGGGTTGCCGATCTCACGTTGCCGGTTTCGGCAGTGGCGCAAGTGCGGCCAGAGCTCTCGACGCTGTTGGACCCAGGCAATATCTGGCTTCGCGTCCTGGCGCGTCCGCGATTGGGTACATCGCCCGAGCAGGTCACAGCGGCGCTCACCGTGCGATGGCCGCAACTCTCGCCGGCAGCAATTGCGCCGACGTTCATCGCGGAACGGAGGGCCGCTATCGAGAACGCTCGATTCACTCTCCGGCCGGGAGCGACGGGCTGGACGAACCTTCGCGGCCTTTTCCGGCAGCCGCTCTACTTGCTCATGGCGCTGGTCGGGTTGGTGATGGTGATCGCGTGCGCCAACGTGGCCGGCCTGCTGCTCGCCCGTGCAACGACACGGCAGAAGGAGATCGCGGTTCGACTGGCGCTCGGCGCCGGTCGCGGGCGCATTGTTCGCCAATTCCTGACCGAGAGTGTGCTGCTGTCGCTCGCCAGCGGCGCATTGGGCCTTTACCTCGCAGGGCTGCTCAGTCGCTACCTCGTTGACGTGCTTTCAACCGGACCGCTCCAGGTCACATTCGACTTGCGGACCACATCGCAGATCCTCGCATTCGTGCTCGTCCTGGCGATTGGCACCGCGGTCGCGTTCGGTCTCGCGCCGGCATGGCAGGCCACAGCGAGACGAGAGATCGACGGATTGAAAGGCCCCCGTCATTCGCTGCATGGCAGGCTCCTGCCTGCGGTCGTCGCCGCCCAGGTCGCGCTTTGCCTGATGCTGCTTGTCGGTGCAGGCCTGTTCATCCAAACGCTGCGTAACCTGCGGTCGGTCAATGCCGGCTTCGAACAGGACGGTGTGCTGGTCGTCGATGTCGCTGGCAAGCGGCCGCTCACGTTCTACCGGGAGGCGATCGACATTCTCGAACGTCTTCCCGGTGTCGTCGCCGCAAGTGTGTCGACGAACACGCCATTGAGCGGGGCCGGATGGAGCGAGAAGGTGACGATCCACGGACGTACGGAGGAGCGCGAGCCTGCGTTTGTGGCGGTATCGCCGAAATACTTCGAGACGCTCCGCGTCGTGCTCCGGCGCGGACGGGCGTTTTCAGCCAACGACGAGGGACCTCGCGCGACGGTGGCAATCGTGAACGAGCGATTTGCCGGGCGCTATTTTCCTCGACAGGATCCGCTCGGCCAGCATTTCACCGCAACCCTGGCACAGCCTGAGGCCGATCTCGAGATCGTTGGTGTCGTTTCCGACGTGATCGCGAACGATCTCCGCGCCACGCCACCGCCAACGGTGTATGTGCCGTACTTCCAGGTGCAGGTCATGTCGCAGAACTTCAGCACGCTGCAGGTCCGGACTACGGGATCTCAGGCGGCGCTGTCCGATACGATTCGACGTGTGCTGCAGGGGCGTATGGCCGGCACGCCTGTAGAGGTCCGCTTGCTCAGCGCACAAGTCGACTCGGCATCAGTGCGCGAAAGGCTGGTCACGACGCTTGCCACTGGGTTGGGGGTCGTCGCACTCGTCCTCGCAGCGATTGGTCTGTACGGCTTGCTTGCGTACAACGTTGCTGCGCGGTCGAAGGAAATTGCTATTCGCGTCGCTCTGGGAGCGAAACCTCGAAACGTGATGACGCTGGTGTTGCGTCACGGTGTCGGGCTGGCGCTCGCTGGAATTCTGATCGGTATCGCAGGTGCCGCGGCTTTCTCCCGGCTTATGGCGGGAATGCTATTCGGGCTCACGCCTCTCGATCCGATGACATTCATCGCTGTGTCGCTACTGCTTGCGGCAGTCGCGCTCGTCGCGTCGAGCATTCCCGCGCGCCGCGCCACGCGGGTCGACCCACTTGGCGCTATCCGGGCGGAGTAGCTGTGCGGAGGAGGCACCGTCCGTGCGTCCTCCGTGCTCTTCGTGTTCTTCGTGGTTCCGGCGTACGATAGCCTCCATGGAAGTCCGCGTGTATTCGAATACCAGACGGCCGGGCGTCGGCATGGCACCCAAGCGGGAAGGGTCGCGTCCGCTGCTGCCGCAGCATGCGCGCCACTGTCCAGTTCTCGAGGCGGGCAGCGCGCTCGGATTCATGGTGTATGCATCGCTCGAGCCGAAGGAATCGGTGTATGTCGAGTTCGAAGGTGACGGGCGCTACAAGTTCGTGTACTACCTGCAGACTCAGACGGGAAAGCGCGCCCCGATCTTTCAGGTCACGATAAGCCTCTCAGTCGGGGGCATCGGCATGATGAAGGAAGACGTGACGTTCGTGGGAGCGCCGATGTTGTCGCGCGAGGCTGCCGTGGCCGTGATGCGCGCCTTCCTCGTGCCCGAGGACATGGGTACGCCGACTGGTGCCATCGCCCTGCGCGGCGCCACCAACTTCAAGACGCCGCCCGGCTGGGACACGGTCTACACACCGATCCTGAACATGATCGAGCGCCCGGTTGCGCCCATGCTGTCGGTGCGCGTAGAGACCGACTGGTATACCCACGAGACCGAGTTCCGTTACGTGCTTCAGCCCGGCGAAGGGATCACGATGGAGCACAGCATTCCGATCGGGCAGGTTTTCTTCGTGCCACGCGAGCAGGTGACCATGCGCCAGTGCACGAGCGAGGAATTGAAGGCTATCGAGGCGTCCCGCGAAGAATTTCATCGCCACAAGGCCGCCGCAACACAGCAGACCTCGTACGGCCTCAGCTACAGCCCGCACTATTTACGCCAGAGCCGCGAGCGCGAGAAGACCCCGACCGCCGATTAAGGGGTCCTCCACACGACGATGGAAGCGCTCCGCACTACTTCACGGGGCGATACGCCAATCGATCGGCGAAGAACGATCCAAGCCAGAGTTCGTTGCCGACGCGCATCGCGATGGCCGTCCCGGTGAACGAGGGCGTTGCGGGGCCTCGGGCGATCTCCGTCACCGCCATTGTCTTCGGGTCGATCGTCACCACGACGTAGCCACGCGGGCACCTGATGCCTTCTTCGGTCTTCGGCGCCCCTCCACACGACGGCTCGTTGTCGATCATACCGGCCGTGATCAGCCGATTGTCGGCGGTCCAGCGCACGTTATCCGGGCCGAACTCCTTGAGCTGCGCGGTGCGAAGCGGTTTGTACGGCGCGTTGCGGGGAAAGGCGACGATGCGCTTCGTCGTCGTCGAGGCCACGTAGAATTCGCGATCGTCGGGCGAGGTCTCGATGCCGTTATTGGCTGGCAGTTCCGTGCCCGGCAGCATCTGGAATGCCTTGTCACCCGGCTTCCATGCGAGCACGACGCCGGTGTTCTTCTGCGCGAATGCGTCCTCGAAGGTCTTGCCCGGAAGAATGAGCACGGTCGCGACCAGCGAGCCGTCCGTGAAGGCGGCGACGCTGTTGAGCGCCATCTTGTCTGGAGTCACAACGCAGCCGATCCAGGTCGCAGTCGGGGCGGCGGCGCTCATGTCGAGCTCGAAGACCTCCACCGACTCGCGGCCGCCGTGGTTGGTCGCGTACACCGTGTAGCGGCCATTCGCGGCCGGACGCAAGGCGAGGCCATGCAGCGCCGCCTGCTTTGCGTCGAGAGGCCCCGGGCAGTTTGCGTATCTCGTGTCCGCTCGCGCGCTCGCAGTGCCCGCGGCGTACAGATTGCGGACGGTCTTCGCCTCGGTGTCGACGATGTGAAGACCGCTGCCGGGCGCCATGCCGCTCGCCACCATCCAGCGCGTGTTCGGCACGAGTACGAGGTCCTCTGCGTTCTGAACACCGCAGACGAAATTGAGTCCGCCCGACGGCGCGCATCCCGCACCTGGCGCTGGTGCCTGTGCGCCGGTAACTGAAAGGGAACACAACACGGAAGCTATCAGCATCGACATCGCAAAGAAGGTCGGTTTCATCTCTGCTCCGGAAACACGAAGACCCGCCCCACGCCGGTTGCGTGGAGCGGGTCTCGGTGCGAATTGATCCGGCTAAAGCCGGACACTGCGTAAGCGGCTACAGGTCGAGCCGGCCGGTGCTGGCGCCCAGCTTCTCGATCTCGGCGCCGGATAGGTGCGCCATAGCGAGCAGCAGGTTCGCCGTCGGCGCTTCGTTGGCCTCGATGTGGCGATTGCCTTTCATGCGGCCCTGAGCGCCGCCGACAAGCACCGCAGGCGGGTTGCTGCGATCGTGCTGGTTGCCGTTGCTCATGCCGCTGCCCCAATAGAGCAGTGAATGATCGAGGAGGTTGCCATCAGCGTCCTTGGTGGCCTTCAGCTTGTCGAGGAACTCGCTGAACTTGACGATCTGATACGTGCAGAGCTTCGCGTACTTCGCCAGCTTCTCGGCGTCGTTGCCATGATGGGAGATGCTGTGATGCGTTTCGGGGATGCCGATGTGCGCGTAGCCGCGGTCGCTCGCCTCGTGGCCGATCATGAACGTGAACACCCGGCTGATGTCGCCCTGGAAAGCCAGGTGCATCAGGTCGTAGGTGATCGTCATGTGATCGTCGAACGCTTC
>JBKPNV010000197.1:0-8867 GCA_046732795.1 Acidobacteriota bacterium | reverse complement strand
GGCTACATGGTCGGCAGCGAAGCGATCAACACGGGACCGAACGGTTCTGCGACGGGATGGGCGAATGCGATCGTCGCGGCGCAACCAGGCGCGAAGCCGGCGGACTACAACCTGGCGGAAGGCGTGATGCGCTACCTGATTCTCCAGCCGCCACAGCCGGAATACGATTCGACGACATTCGATTACGACCACGCCACGAAGACGGTCGAACGCTGGAGCAAACTGGCCGACGCGAAGGATCCAGATTTGTCAAAGTTCAAGAAGAGCGGCGGCAAGCTGATCATGACCTACGGCTGGGCCGATCAGATCCTCCAGCCGCTGATGGGCGTGAAATATTACGAAGACGTGGTCGCGAAGAACGGCAAGGACACCGCCGACTTCGTGCGCTTGTTCATGGTGCCGGGCATGGCGCACTGCGCCGGCGGCGTGGGCCCCGATCGCAACGATGCGGTCACTGCCGTCATCGACTGGGTGGAGAAGGGCAAAGCGCCTGACCAGCTGACTGCCAGCAAAGTGACCGATGGAAAGGTCGTGCGCACGCGGCCGCTCTGTCCCTATCCGCAGGTCGCTCGCTACAAGGGACAGGGGAGCATAGACGACGCGGCCAATTTCAGCTGCGTCGCGCCGCGCTGAAGGCGCACGCTACTTCACGACGTCCAGCTTGATCGTGCTGTCGCGAACCATCACGGCGATATCACCGACGTTGATGCGCAGGGCGATCGGGATATCCAGCGACGCCACCACCGCGCCGGTGTCCTGGCGTTTCACATCGAGCTTCACACCATGGCCGGTCAGATCGACGCCGCCCTGAGCGATGCGCGCATGCAGCTCTCCGAGGATCTCGGGACGATAGCGTTGACAGAGATCCTGAATCAGCGACGTGACGAAATCGCGAACGTTCACCGACAGGTCCTTGATGACATCCTTGGCAAGCTCGTTGGCGAACGCCGATACGCGCGGTCCGTACTCGTTCAAGGCCTTGTCATTGATCGTTGCGGCTATCGCGTCGATCTTGGGGACGGCGACAGAGGTGACATCCTGGCCGACCGCGTCGATGAATACCTTCACATCCGACATGTGGGGGCTACCTCACGCGCTGGTGGGTTTGTTATGGTGCGATAGAACAGAGCCGCCGACTCAGCGAATCTGCGGCAGCGGAATCACCACGTCGTTGACCTTGAGCTGCGCATCAACAGGGATCTCGACGTTGAGCAGATCTCTGCCCTTCTTCTGATCGCGAAGCGTCGAGAGGAGCCGCCCCCTGACCGACAGGCCGCCATCGACCAAAGAGATCGTCAGCGCGCCGTTCAGTTTGATGACATTGCGTTCGACGAGATTCTCGACCAGGTCGTCGACAACAGACATGCACGCCTCCTAGGCCTTGGGCTGGACGACTTCGATGCGTACGTCGTCGGGGCCGACCACGAACGAGATCTTCATGTTCTGCCCGGCGGCGTTCGTGAACGGGCGCGGTTCTGCCTGGAACGCGACACCTTTCTTCTTGATCTCCGCCGCTGCCGCATCGAGATCCGGAAACGCGAAGCCGAGATGATCGATCGAGCGCCCCTGGGTCGCCGCGAGCTTCTGGCCTTCGTCTGCGCGCGCGACGAGCAGCCAGACCTTCCCGTAGCGCAGCCCAGTGAGACGCTTCTTGAGACTGTCGGTCTCACCTCCAAAGATGTTCTGATACCACTTCAGCGTCGCGTCGGGGTCGGCTGATCGCAGATGAATGTGATGAAAACCGAGGTACTCAGGATCTTCGACCACCTCGATGCGCGTGCCCCATGGATCTTCGATGAAGCCGAGCTTGAACAGACCCGGCGCCTCACGCATCGGCGTGACGATCTTGACCCCCGCGGCTTCGAAGGCCCGCATCTTTGCCGCGAGATCGGGGAATGAGAACCCGATGTGATCCACGCCGGAGCCCTGGCTGCCGGCGTCCGGCTTGCGATTGGCAAAGATCAGCTGCGTCGTCCCGATTTGACAGGCATCGGGGCGGTTCATCGCGGTGCAGCCCATGTTCGTCATGTACCACTGGACCGCTTCCGCAACATTGGGCGCCGCAAGATGGACGTGATGATAATCGGCGGCACCAGCCAGGCCCGGCAGCGCCGCAAATAGCGCCGTCAGTGCGGCAAGACGGAAGTAGCGAGTCATGAGTCTGCACCCTCAGGATTTGGTGGCGTCCGCCTCGCGCGGACCGCAAGTCGAGCACGTATAATCTCACTCATTTCGCATGCGTGCATCGACAATCGTCGTCGCAGGGTTCCTGACGTTTGCGTCGCTGACGCACCTGGGTGCGCAGGCCCGTGGCTCTGCGCCGGCGGTGACCGTGTATGAAAACGCGCGCCTCATCGTGGGCGATGGCAGTGCGCCGATTGAGAACGCCGCGTTCGTGGTCGAAAACGCACGGTTCACGCGGGTCGGACGGCGGGGCGAGGTCCAGGCGCCCCCAGGCGCCGCACGCGTTGACCTGAGCGGCAAGACCGTCATCCCCGCGCTCGTCGACGGCCACTCGCACATCGGCTACATGAAGAACCTGACGAGTGGTGCCGTCAACTACACGCGCGAGAACATCCTCGACCACATGCACCGGTTCGCGTATTTCGGCGTGGCCGCAAGCCAGTCGATGGGAAGCGATTTCGGCGAGCTGCCGTTTCACATCCGCGACGAGATCCTCGCGGGGAAATATCCGGACGCGGCGCGGTTCGTGACCGCCGGCCGCGGGCTCGCGCCGCTCGTCGAGATCAGCCCTGACAACATGCGACAGGCGGCATTTCCGGTGACCACGCCTGAAGGTGCGCGCGCGTCAGTGCAGGAGCTGGTACCGCGCAAGGTGACGTTGATCAAGACGTGGGTCGACGATCGAGGCGGCACAATCAAGAAACTCACGCCGGATCTGTACGGTGCCATCATCGACGAGGCGCACAAGAACAAGCTGCGCGTCGCTGTTCATGCCACTGACCTCCGCGACGCGAAGGACTTGTTGCGCGCGGAGATCGACGTGTTTGCGCACATGATCAGCGACACCGACGAGGAGCTCATCTCGCTCTTCAAGCAGCATCCAAATACCGCGGTGTTGTCGGCGCTCGGTGGGCCGCATCGTGCCGTGTATGCGCCGTGGCTGAATCCGGTTCACCCGCTGATCCTCGAAACCGTCCGGCCCGAGCAGATTAAGCGGTTGCAGAGCCGCTTTCCATTGACTGAACCAGCGCAGCTCAAGCGATCGCAGGAGGCGTGGGATCGTCTGGCTCGCGGTATTTCACAACTGAGCGCCGCCGGCGTGAAGATCGGTGTCGGCACCGATGGCGGCGGCCAGCAAGGTGACCAGTTCATCGGGTGGACGATGCACGCCGAACTCGAGAACATGGTGATGGCCGGCATTCCGCCGGCGAAGGTATTAGTGGCGGCGACACGCACATCAGCGGAGATTCTCGGCCTCGATGATCTCGGCATGGTTGCGGCGGGCAAGAGCGCCGACTTCGTCGTCCTCGACGCCAACCCGCTCGATGACATCACGAACACGCGGAAGATCGCGAGCGTGTATCTCAGAGGTCATCGGGTCGATCGAGAGAAGCTGCGGGCGGGCTTCTTAGCTCGGTAAGCGCGCTTAGGGATCTTGGGCATTCACTGGTTTTGACCCGCGGAGACACAGAGCGGCGGAGGACTAATGACATGGTGACGCGCGAAACGCGGTCACCCGTGTCACAGATCCGCGGACTGCTTCGATCCAGCGATTCCTCGTTCAGGAAACTCCGCGTCTTCGCGCCTCCGCGGTTCGTGACAAGTAGCAGATGTCAGTCCCCACGGAGCGCGTGAGCTGGGTCAGTCCGCGAGACGCGCCGGGCCGGTATCAGCGTGGCGACAACGGTGACAGTCACCACGACGGCGAACGCGCCGGCGAGAATCACCGGGTCGGATGCGCGCACGTCGTAGAGCCACGACGAGGCCATTCGTCCGGCGCCATAGGCCGCAGCGAGACCGAGCACGCCGCCCAGCAGTGCGAGCACCCGCGCCTGCCCCGCGAGCAGCCAGAAGACGTTCTTTGACGAGGCGCCAAGTGCCATTCGCGTGGCGAACTCGCGGCTGCGCTCGGCCGACGCGTACGCGATGACCCCGTAGATCCCGATCGCCGCGAGCGTCACGGCCATGGCGCCGAACACGAGCATCAACGTCATCCCGAGTCTCTGACGGCTGAGGGTCGATGCAATGAGCGTTTCCACCGGCACGACATCAAAGGCGAGCAGCGGATCCGCCTTCGTGATCTCGGCGCGGACAGCATCAGCGGCCCCGGATGGATCGGCAAGAGAGGTCGCGATGGCCACCGACATGCGCAGCACGGGGGACTGGTCCTGCACAAGGTAGAAGGCCGGCTCCGCCTCACCCTGGAGCGAGGCATATCTGACGTCGCTGACGACGCCAACGACATTCCGTTTCGTCTGCGGGAGAACGGTTGGGAAGCCAAACGAGATCTGCCCCCGCGTGGGATCCATGCCGACCATGTAACGGCGGGCAAAGCTCTCGTTCACGATCGCCACCGGCGCACCCGTCGCCCGATCATCGTCAGTGAATCCGCGACCCTGGAGTATGCGGATGCCCATCGCATCGAAGAAGCCGCGACTGACGGTCCGGCCTCTCGACACGACTGGAGGAGTGGTGACGCCCTCGACGTGAACGAGCGGCGTAGGATCGTTGTCGGGCCGTGTGGGGAAGCCTGAGGACGAACCGACGGCGGTCACACCCTCGAGCCTGGCGATATTCCCGAACAGGTTCCGGACCCAGGTGTTCACCTCGGCCGGACCCTTGAAACGCGAGAACGGCAGCGTCAGGTCGGCGACCAGCCGCCCGCGATAATCGAACCCGGGATCGATCGCCTGCAGGTTGGCGAAGCTCTTGACGACCCACCCCGCGCCTGCGACGAGTGTTATCGCCACGGCAATCTCGCCGATGATCAGCACGCGCAGCGTGCGCTGCGTATTCCGGCTGCCGCGCACCGATCGGCCGCTTTCGTTGAGCACCGTTTCGAGGCCTGAACGTGCCAGTTGAAATGCCGGCGCGAGCCCGACAACCAGCGCACTCGCCACGAGCGTGAGCACCACGTACAGAAAGACAGATGTGTCGAACGGGACTGACTCGAGCCTCGGCAGCTTCGAGACGCCGAAGGTGAGGAGCGCTCGCATGCCGAAGAAGGCGAAGAGCAATCCGGCCATTGCGCCGGCACCCGCAAGGACCAGCGACTCGGTCAGCAGTTGGCGGACGAGACGGCCGCGGCTTGCACCCAGCGCTGCGCGCGCCGCCATCTCGCGCAAGCGGCCAGCCCCACGCGCAAGCAGCAGGCTGGTCACGTTCACGCAGGCGAGCAGCAGAAGCAGTCCCGTCGCGGCGAGCACGATCACGAGTGTCGGCTTCAGATCGCCGACCATCGCGTCGACGAAAGGGACAACGATGAACGCACGGTTGGTCTCTGGTCCGGGGTAGTCGCGTCCGAGCCGCTGCGCGACGCTTTCGAGTGCGGCGCGCAGTTGTTCAGGAGTGGTGCCCGGGCGTACGCGCATGTATCCGTCGAAGCTGTGCGCGACGCTTTCCGGATCGAATCGCAGGTTGAACCAGAGATCGGTCCCCTGCGGGACGTCGAGGTCGCCGCTGGCCACCCCGACGATCGTCGCACCGCCCTCAGCCAGGCGCACCGGCTTGCCGACGATTGCCGGGTCGCTGTTGAACACCTCGCGCCACAGGCGTTGCGAGATGACGACGGCGCCGGGACCCTGGCGGTCCCAGTGTTCGGCCGCGAATCCGCGGCCCAGAGTGTTGGGCAGACCGAACAGTTCGAAGAAGCTCTCGCTCACGCCATAGGCGATGACGGCGCGCGGTCTGTTGTCGGGGAGGAGCAGAGTGACGTCGAACTTCCGCGAGACCGCCGCACGCTCGATCGGTAGCGTCTTGTCATTGAGCCGGTTCAACTCCACCGGGGCGACCAGTCCGCTGGTCACGTTGCCGTCGGTGAACATGGTGCGCACCGTACGCAGGTCTTCGGAGTTCGGATAGGCAAGGGGCCTGAGCAAAGCCGCGTTGGCGGCGCTGAAAATCGCAGTCGTCGCTCCGATGCCGAGGGCGAGCGTTGCCACCGCCGCAACCGTGAAGGCAGGAACGTGCCAGAGCATTCGAATGGCGAAGCGAATATCCTGGAACAGCGTGCTCATGACTCTGTGCCTCGGTGGGGGTGTGTCGTATCCGCTGTCAGATGCTCTCTATTCGATGAATGCCGGCGCCTTCGGCAGCTGTGCGTGAGTCGCGATGTCGTGCTCGATCCAGAGCTCTGCTTTGTTCTGCTTGAGGAACGCTTCGACCTTCGCGCGAGACGCTTTCGACTGATCTGCGTTGAACTCGAAGGTCGGGACGCGACCGGTAGCCCGTTCCTCGGGGTAATGATACAGGTCGCCTCCGAGCACGACCGGCCCCCGCTTGGCGAGCTTGACGAATAACACCTGATGCCCCGGCGTGTGACCGGGCGTCGACATGACCACGACGCGGCCGTCGCCGAAGACGTCGAGGTCTTCGTTGTTCAGGATGCGCGTCTTCGCTTTGCGCAGCGCGCTGTAGTGGTCGGGCTGAATGATGCCTTGTGGCTTCTCCGACATCATGAAGTCGTGTTCGGCCTTCTGGACGATCCACGTGGCTGACGCGAAGTCGTTTGCGTTGGCGGTGTGGTCCGAGTGGTAATGCGACATCACGAGATAAGTGATGTCGGCGGGGGAGTAGCCCGCCGCCGCCAATTGCGGCTTCAGAGGCTTGCTGCCGGACATGATTCCCTCGGTAATCGTCGCGCCATCGCCCTTGAAGTGACTGTCGGGCAGGGCACCGGTGTCGAACATCACCGTCCCCTTCGGGTGCACGATGAGGTACGCGGTGTTGACGAAGTCGACTTCCTTCAACTCCTCGCGTTTGAAGTTGAACAGTTTCGGGTCGAGGCCCCTGATGTTCCCGGCTTCGAACACATAGATCCGGGGAGTGGTCACTGTCGGAGGTCGTGACTGCGCCGCCGCGACGATCGTCGCGAGCGCGGCCACGGCAGACAGCAGAGCAATCATTCGGCGCATCGTTACTCCCTTCCCCCTCGTTCTCCCCATTTGAGCTTTTCGCGCAGCAACTCGAAGTAGCTCCGTGCCGGAGCTTTTACCAGTCGAAGCATACGTTCCGACCGCCGCACACGCACCACATCGTCCTGCTGCAACGGATACCCGAACTGGCCGTCGTAGGTCACGTAGATGTCGTCCAGCCCGGTCACGACCTGCGGCCTGATCTCGATGACCTCGCTGCCGGGAATGACGATGGGTCGATTGGTCAGCGTATGGGGCGCGATGGGCGTCAGGATGATGGCGTCGGCCCGGGGATGGACAATCGGGCCTCCGGCGGCGAGGTTGTACGCCGTCGAACCGGTCGCGGTCGCGACAATGAGCCCATCGGCCTTGACCTTGGTCACGAGGCCATCACCGACCGATACCGACAGCTCGATGATGCGTGAGAGGGCGGCCTTTGTGAACACGACGTCGTTGAGCACGATGCGCGAATCGAAATGCTCGCGCGCGCGATAGGCGTCGGCGGCGAGCATCGTGCGGTCATCGTAGGAGGCTTCGCCCTTCAACACCGATTCCAGCACGGTATAGAGCTCGTCGATGCGCGTCTCGGTCAGGAATCCGAGACTGCCGAAGTTCACCCCCAGAATCGGCGTGTCACGTCCGGCCAGCGCCGTTCGCGTCGCCATGCTCAAGAGCGTGCCATCCCCTCCCATGACCACGACGAGATCGACGTCGCGCGGCAGGTCGTCGCGCGATCGCGTGTCGCCGCGCGCGTTGATGAGTGAGGCCGTATCAGTCTCGAAGATCGGCTCGATGCCCCGGTCGCGCAGCCAGGACGCGAGATGACCGAGATGATCGCCAGCGGCGCGCAGGCCGCGCTTGGCCACGATGCCGACACGCGTCATCTCGCCGCTCATGACGGACGGAAGTGGACCAGGAACTCGACGTTGCCTTTCTGGCCCGTGATTGGGGATGGTGTAGATGCCACGCGGCTCAATCCTACCTCAGCGCCAGCAGCCACGACCTCCTCGAGCACACGCGCATGAACGGCCGGGTCGCGGATGATCCCTTTTCGGACTTCGCTACGGCCCGCTTCGAATTGTGGTTTCACCAACGCGACCACGTCGGCGCCTGAGCGAAGCACCGAAGTGACCGCCGGAAGAATGTATCGCAGAGAAATAAAGGACACGTCGATGGTGACGACATCGACCGGACCGGGGAGATCGTCGAGAGTCATGTGGCGCGCGTTGAAGCGTTCGATGACGACGATGCGCGCATCGTTGCGAAGCTTCCAATCGAGTTGCCCATGACCAACGTCCAGCGCGACGACGCGAGCGGCACCGCGCTGGAGCAGCACGTCGGTGAAGCCGCCGGTCGATGCGCCAATGTCGAGGCACTCCCGTCCTTCGACAGCGATGTGGAACGTGTCGAGCGCGTGCGCAAGCTTGAGACCGCCTCGACCCGCATACGGATGATCCGGGGAGACGAGCGCGACGGCCGCCTGGTCGTCAACGGCGGTGCCGGCTTTCGTCGCCGGACGATCGTCCACGGTGACCTGGCCGGCCAGGATCAGCGCGCGCGCCCGCTCGCGCGAAGGCGCGAGCCCGCGTTCGACGACGAGTTGATCGAGACGGATGCGAGGCATCAAAAGCGAGCGTTGTCGATTTGAGGATCGTTGATTGTTGATGGGTTTTTGAATGGTGAATGGTGATTGTGACGTATTGGGGTTGGGTCTATGGCGCACTTCGATCGACAATCAACATGCAAGAATCAACAACGAATCAACAATCA
>JBKPNV010000196.1:0-26563 GCA_046732795.1 Acidobacteriota bacterium | reverse complement strand
TTGACGCGCGAGATCTTTCCGAAGTTCTCATCCTGCTGGATGACGCTGTTGACCTGGCCGAACTTTGCCGGCGAGACGTCGTACAAGCCGCACACCTGATACCCTCCACCCCCTGGAAGGCGCGAGTCGGAGGGCGCCGTGATGCAGAAGGGGCTGAAGTCGTCAGGCGTCACGAGAACGTTGTCGGTGACGAGATGGTTGCCAAACCAGTTCCGGTAGTAGCCAGCGTTCATCGACACGCCCGGGCGAAGCTCGTGCTGCACCTCGGTCGTGAAGTCCCAGTTGTAGCCGCGCGCGTCGTAACCGAGGAGGGCGTCGTCGGCGTACCGGGTGGTGACGTTGCGCCCGCCGAAATTCTGGTTCGCCATTGCGCCGCACTCGCCGTTCTGGCCGCGGTTGGCAAGATCGCAGTCGGGGACGTAATTACCACGGCGCGGATCGCCCGCCGGATAGGTGTTGTCGTTCCAGTTGCGGGTGACCGAGTTGATCGAGGTCTGGACCGGGTTGTTGTTCTGCGTGATGGTGATGCCCGTTTTTCCGACGTATCGCCCGAGCGCCATCTTGATAGCCGTCCTGCCGTTCCCGAAGAGATCGTAGGCGGCGCCGATCCGCGGATCGACGTCCTTCCAGAGCGGAATGTTCTTGACCTCGTCGAAGTTGCGCTCCGGTACCCACCCGTTCGGCGTCGCGTCCAAGTGCTCTGGCGGAACGTAGCCGTTCAAGTATTCGTACCGAACTCCGTAGGTGAGCGTCAACCGCCGCATCGTCCACTGATCCTGCGCGTAGAACCCGAAGTCCTTGTTCTGCGCCTTGAGCCCGTACGGCGTCGCCCATTGTGTGAGGTTGACAGGCACCTGATTGTTGAATGCGTACTCCAAATTGTTGGTGCCGTTCTCGGCTTCGATCTCGAGGTAGCTTTCCTCGAATTGAGCGCCCACCTTGAAGTTGTGGGCGCCGGTCACGTACGAGGCCGACACTCGCTGGCTGAATCGCGGCACCAGCTGTGTGCTGTAGTAGAGCGGCCCGAATGTGGGTGTTCCCGAGTTGTACCGCATGCCTGTCGACTGCTCCACGATGGACACGTCGTCTCGTGTCACCTCCGGCTGACGGTAGATCGGCCAGCTGCCATCCGCCCGGCCCACACCCGCCTCGAGCAAGAGCTTATTGGTCACCGGCGAGTTCCAGGTCACCTGGTAAAGGCCCGCTGGTTTGAGGTTGTAACTGAAGAACGCTTCCGGCGCGTTCACCGAGCCGCTTGCCGTCAACGCGGGGCAGTGACAGTCGCGCTGCGGGTCCACGAAGAAGTTGAACTTGTTCTTCTCAGAGGCCCGCCATGTCACGCGGAGGGCTTTCGATTCGTACCACTCCTTGGCAAATGCCGGTCGCGAAGGGTCCGCTGTGTAGAACGGTGTGTGCTGTGTGGCATTGTAGAACTTGTTGGCGGCCTGCCGCTTGTTTCCCCACTCGCGGAACGAACCGAAGAACCACAGTCGATCCTTCTTGATCGGGCCGCCCAGCGTGAACCCCGCATCGTAGATGTACAGCAGGCTGTTCACGCTCTTCAGGCCGCGGCCGATCAGCTCGTCGCTGAGGTTATCGCTCATCAGGCTGTCGTTGGAAAAGAGTCCCGTCACGCTGCCCGAGAACTGATTGCCGCCTTCTTTCGGGATCATGTTCACGATCGCGCCGTCGGCATTGCTGTCCGCGGCGATGCCGGTCGTGTACATAACCATTTCCTGCACGGTCTCGGCGTTCGCGTTGTATCCCTGGTTGCCCGAGGCGTGCTGGATGCCCATGCCGTCGAACTGCACGTTTGTGCCGCCCTTGCCATGAAACGTCCCGCCGATCTGACCGCTGTACGCGCCAGTGACGTCGAATCCTTCGTTTCCCCGGAAGCCTGGCGTCAGGGTCACGAGGTTATTCAGGTTCTTGACGCTGCTCGGAAGCACGTTAAGGAGGTCGTCGGTGACAGTAATCTGCTTGCGGGCATTGCGGGTATCGACGAGCGGCGACTCCCCCGTCACGGTGATCGTCTCGGTGACGGCTCCGACCTGCATGTCCGCATTGACCGTGGCAGTGAACCCTGAGGTCAGCTCGATGCCGTCGCGGCGGAAGACGTTGAATCCCTGAAGCGAGAACGTGACCAGATAGACCCCTGGACGAAGATCGACGATGTTGTACCGCCCTTCGCTGTCGGTTACGACGTTCTTGGACTTCTCAATCAGCGCCGGGCTCGATGCTTCCACAGTGACGCCAGGCAACACCGCGCCTGACGTGTCTCTGACGACCCCTGCGATGCCGCTGGCCGATGCCTGCTGTGCTGATGCCACCGATGGCAGCAGCAACGCGCACATGACGACGATGACGCCCAAACCTCCCCGGGTCCGTACCATTGGCTCCTCCTTTTGCCATGCCCTGACTGGCTCCGAGTTGCCGATGCCTGCGATGTCTGTATGCGGCGATGACGAGAGTGCTGGAAATCCACGCAGTGGATATCGTGGGTTGCGGGAGTTGTCAAGGCGATTCGAGCGCCGCCCTCGGCGCGCATCGGGGCTACGGCGTCCGACGGGTTACGTAAGACTTACACCGGGTAACTCCCGACCCGGCTGGCTCCTGACCGTGAACGCAGGGGAACGAGTCTTGCCGGTCAAGAGAGTCGTGGATCCGCGGGCGGCATGGTTGCGGCCACATTTGCCGGGAAATCCTGCTGAACAGATCGCTCTTGACGAATCCGGCCGATGGTCCGAGCATGTCCGCACATGCGAGGGATATGTCAGGCTATAGCGCTCGTCTGGACACTCGTACCTGCCGTCGCCCTGGCACAGGACGCCAAGACGGTCGTTGAGCAAGCGATCAAGGCGGCGGGTTCGGAAGGCTTGACTTCGCTCACATATTCGGGTCTGGCCGCGAACGCCAACTTCGGTCAGAGCCGGACGATCTCGTTCGGCCTGGCCTCGACATCGATCCGAAGCTACGCACGCACGATTGATTTCATGCAGCCGGCGTCGCGTGCCACGGGCGTGACGCTACCTCCCGCCCCACGTGGCGGTCCGCCTCCACAAGCGGGCACCTTTGATCAATCCATCGGTCCCGCCAATTCTGCGTGGGCGCAGCAGATGCAGATCTGGGTGACGCCATGGGGATTCTTACGCGGCGCTGCTGCCAGGAATGCCACGGTGCGTTCTCGCAAGATCGATGGCGTCACCTACCGCGTGGTGACCTGGAGCCCCGACCAGAAGGCGCCCTCCGGTCAGCCGTATCGGCTCAACGGTTACATCAACGACAACAACATGGTCGAACGAGTCGAGACGTGGGTCGAGCATCCGATCTTCGGCGACATGCACGTCGAGTTCCTATACAGCAACTACCAGGACTTTGGCGGCCTCAAAGTGCCCATGAGGATTTCGCAGCGGCAAGTGGGAATGGAGACGTTCGTAGCGTCGATCAACGCCGCGCACGCCAATCCGGCCAACCTCACGCAATTGATGACCGCTCCTCCTGGCGTGACTCCGGCAGCAGGTCGTGGCGGGGCACCGCCCCCCGCACCTGTCGTGGCGTCCGAGAAGCTCGCCGATGGCGTATACCGAATCACTGGCGGGTACGTGGCGCTCGCCGTCGAGTTCAAGGACTTCGTCGTCGTCCTCGAGGGTGGGCAGAGCGAGGCCCGCGGCCTCGCGATTCTCGCTGAAACCAGGCGCCTGTTCCCCAACAAGCGAATCAGGTATGTGGTCAACACGCACCCGCATTTCGATCACGCGAGCGGGCTCGGCCCGTTCGCGGCCGAAGGCATCACCATCCTCACCGACGACAACAATAAGTACTTCCTCACGCAGGCGCTGAGCTCTCCCCGGACGCTCGTCGGAGATTCGCTCGCCCAGTCGGGGAAGAAGCCGAAAATTGAGGGCATTATCGAGAAGTTGGTGATCAAGGACGACACTCGAAGCATCGAGCTGCACCACGTCAATGATCTGGAGCACAGCGACGGGATGCTGATCGCCTATCTGCCCAAGGAGCGCATCCTGTTCAGCGCCGACTTCAATGTGCCGGCGGCGGGACAGCCGGTGAGTCCGTCGATTGCGACGCTGATCGAGAATATCGAACGGTTGCAGCTGGATTTCGATACCCACGTTCTGGTGCACGCGGCCAACCCGGACCGGACGATGACGAAAGCAGACCTGTTGGCACTCGCCAAGGGAGGACAGTAAGTTGGCACGGCAGCCGTGGACGCTGGTCGTCGCTGGAATCGTGAGCCTGTCGACTCCGCTCGTGGGACATCATTCGTTCGCGGAGTACTACATCGAGGATGACACCATCGAGATCGAGGGTGAGATCCTCGAGGTGCAATACAAGAATCCGCACTCGTGGATCCACGTTCAGGGAGAGGATCCCTTTCGCCGGCCGAAAGTCTATTCTGCTGAGTGGGCCAGCGTATCGAGGCTCGAGCGTGACGGCATGAGCAAGCGCACCCTTCGCGAGGGCGATTGGGTGCGTATCTGGGCGTCGCCGAACCGCAACCCGACTGACAATCGCGTCCGCCTGAAGCGAATCGAGCGGCGAGCGGATCATTGGAGTTGGGGAAGCCGGGGCGAGACCCGTTGAGAGACAGAAGCCTGGAGGGCACATGCGACTCCTAACGCGCGTCGTCGCTGCAATCGCGCTTGTCCTCGTCGGTTCGGCGGTGCTGCGCGGGCAGGGCGGCATTGCGAGCGCGCCAGGCAAGTTCCTCGTGCCGTCGGGGCAAGTCGTGGCGATCCGCGCAGGCCGTCTCTTCGACAGCCGCTCGGGGACGATGGCCGCCAATCAGATCGTGCTGGTCCGCGGCGATCGCATCGCCGAGGTCGGCCCGTCGATCCCGATTCCGCCTGACGCGCGTGTCATCGACCTGAGCGCCGCGACCGTTTTGCCCGGGATGATCGACGCCCACGTCCACGTCTATCCGCCTGACGAGTTGTCGCAGTCCACTCGCACGATCGTCGCTGTGGCAAATGCGCAAGCCGATCTCGAGGCGGGCTTTACGACGGTTCTCGATATGGACTCGCGCGGCGGTTACGGAACCGTCGACCTGCGCAACGCGATCAATCGTGGCGTGCTGCTAGGACCGCGCATGCAGGTCGTCGGTCAGTCGCTCAACCAGCGCGCGACCACGTCATATGCATCCTTTTTCGAGCGATTCCAGGACCGCTTCACGGAAAGCAAGAACCCCAATTCCCCCTGGCTCGCGCGCGCGGCCGTGCGTGAGGCCAAGCTGCACGGGGTAGACTGGGTGAAGATTTACACAACTCAGGACTTCGTGGGCGACGAGTACAGCGTGTTCAAGCCGGATGGCACGCTCGTGAACAGTCCCTCCCTGACCGAAGAAGAGGTAATGGCGGTCGTCGACGAAGCGCATCGGCTAGGTCTAAAAGTGGCGTGTCACACCTACGGGGGTGAAGGACAGATCAGTTGCCTCAAGGCCGGCGTCGATGCGCCCAATCACCTGACCGATCTCGACGACGCCTCACTCAAGCTGCTGCTCGACAAGAAACTGCCGTTCGAGCTGACGGTCGACGACCTCGTCGGTCTCGAAGCCGCGGATCTCAAACGAACCGGCGGGAAGAACAGCCGCCTGAAGATGGCGGAACAGGCGTTCAAGAAGGCAAAGGCAGCCGGTGTGCCCTTTGTATTCGGGAGCGGCGCCACGTCGGCTGACGTACCGCATGGCAAGCAGGCCGATCAATTTGCCTACTTCATAAAATGGGGAATGACGACGCGCGAGGCGTTGCTGATGCCGTTCCTCCCTACCGCACGGATGTTGAACTACGACTGGGTCAATCAAATCGGCAGCGTGGAGAAGGGCAAGTACGCCGACCTGATCGCGGTTTCGGGAGACCCGCTGACCGACATCAGCGAGATGCAGCGAGTCCGCTTCGTCATGAAGGGCGGGTTCGTCGTGAAGAACGACCCGCCCCTGGTCAGAACCACGCGATAGCGCTTACAGACGCGGGCTGAAGCGCCCGCTCTACGCAGACGGCTGCGATCGATACCTTCCACTCGTTCAGTTGAGGCGGGGCCATGTTCCGGCTGCGGGCTCCAGTGCGTCGCCATCCGGCGACAAGCGTGCCACTTCCCAGTAGCCGGAAGCGGGATTCTTGGCAACCGTTATCCGTCGAGAGTCTCGAAAACTGCGTAGTACTGGTCTCCCCAACCACGCACCTGGATAGGCGTGCCGTCGGGTTGGCTGAACGTGAAGACCTGACCGTCGAACCGCACTGCCATGGCGTCGCTCCTCGGCAACGGAGATCAGAGAGCGCTCTTCGCTCCAAACCGTCGCATCAGCTACTAACGACAGGTACTCGTCGTCGGAACACCCTTGTGCACAACATTCTTCTTTCGATTGCAGACTTCCATCGCCCGCCAACTGCCAACTGGTTCGAAGCGTGATCTTCACAATCGCGAATGGCGGCATAGCGAACGCGTAAAAGATGAGATGCGCGTCGATTTCACGCGATAAACGCTTGCGACTGCGTGTCGCTCTTGTTACTCTGACGAAACTTCGTGGCCCAACCGCACGGGGGCGCCTCGTCCCGCTCGAGGTCGTGCGGCACCCATCTCACATCGGCCACGAACCCCGCGAATCCGCTTTCGCGCGCAAATGCGCAACGCGCGCTCCGGTGAATCTCGCCGAAGCCAGCGACGCAGGCGGACAAACCGCCCACCACAATGATTGATGCCGGTCGTGTCTTGTCCGGCGGGGTGTGCAATGCATTCAACTTTTGGTACGAAGCTCCGGTTGCAGCGCGAGGAACAGCAGATTCCGCTGGCGACGATTGCGGAGCAGACCAAGATCAAGCTGTCACTTCTCGAGGGATTGGAGCGCGACGATGTGTCGCGATGGCCTACGGGAATTTTCCGACGTTCGTATTTCCGTGCGTACGCCAAGGCTATTGGCCTTGAAGCTGACCGCATGCTGCGCGAGTTCCAGGCTCTCTACCCCGATCCGGAAGCGACCGAGGACATCGCCGAGGTACTGGCGCAGGCACGTCAGCTGAACGGCCATAGGCGTCCGCCGACCAGGCTTCGATGTCTGATTGATTCAGCTGTCAGCGCCTTGCCGGCGTTTCATTTGCAGCCGAGTTTGAAGAGTTCGGCGTCGAACGTGAAGATGGACCGTCGCCCTCAGCCAGAGTATTCGGAACCACGGGTGATCAGCGACCCTTCGCCCGTCGCTGGTTTCGCGCCCGAGCCCGAGCTCGAGCCCGAACTCGAGCCCGAACTCGAGCCTGTGCCCCTTTTTGAGGCGGCGTCTGAGGAAGAATCGAGTGGCGTGAACTTCGCCGCGGTTGCGCAACTCTGCACCAGGCTCGCTCGCGCGATCGAAGTGTACGAAGTGACCCCGGTCTTGGAAGAAGCCGTCGCGGTGTTGCGCGCCGTGGGGCTGATTTTGTGGGTGCGCGACCAACGCGGTCGTGAGCTCATGCCGGTATACGCGCATGGATATCCGAACGAAATAACGTCCCAGCTCGGGTCTGTCTCGCGCGATTCCGATAATGCCATCGGTTCGGCGTTCAGACACGCAGAGGCTCGGGTCGTTGACCGTGGAGAAATGGCAACCGGGGCGGTCGTGGTTCCCTTGCTCACGCCGGCCGGGTGTGCGGGAGTGCTCGCGCTCGAGCTGCGCCATGGGGGAGAACGCCTCGAGTGTGTGCGGGCCGCGGCGACGATCATTGCCGCGCAGCTGTCGACGCTTGTTGGCGTCTCCGTAATGGCCGAGGCAGTGAGTGCCTGATCTAAAGGATTCGCATCGCCGGCGGGATCGCGACTCCCGCAACGATTTACCTGCCCGAAATCATTGAAGAAGCGGGATTTACTTACGCCTGAGCTCTCGCCGCGCCAACGTTTGCAGTCTCTCGGTGTACCCGCCTCATCCGTAATCGTGAGTTGCTTCCAGGGGGATTTACATGAAACGCCTGATACTGATGCTGACGCTGTCCGGAGTCTTGACGGCTGTGCCCGCCGGGGCGCAGGACTCTCCAGCGGCTCGAACTGAGCGCCCGGCGACCGCCACGTATTGGGGCGACACCGGCTTGTGGTTCGTGCCCACCGCGGAGACGGTAAAGCCAGGTGGCTTTTCGTTTAGCGTGTATCGCACCGAGTTCGACTTCAGACAAGGGGTGACCGATCTGTCGGATTGGCCGATCACCGCCGCGGTCGGCGCCGGCCCACGAACCGAAATCTTCGGCGCGTTGCGCGTCGTGACCCGCATCGACCGCGATCTCCGTCCGCTGTTTGAACCTGGCAACCAGGAGGAAGGCGGAGTCAACAACGACAACCCGTTCGTGCGCGATACATGGACTGGCAACAAGTTCGGCGATCTGCTCCTCGGCGGCAAGTTCAATCTCCTGACCGAGCATCGTCAGCAGCCATTCGCATTGGCGTTTCGTGGTACGGTCAAGCTGCCGACCGGCGATCAGGACGGCGGTGCGAGCACAGGACAATTCGACTACTTCACCGACGCCGTGATCAGCAAAGAGATCAGTCGTCGCGTCGAAATCAGCGGCTACACCGGTTACGCCTTCAGGGGCGATCCTGACGACGTGAGCATCTCGGATGGCGTTCGCTGGGGACTGGGTGCCGCATTCGGTGCCCGGTCGAATCTTCGCGTCACCGCCGAGATGTTTGGCGAGCATCTGAACGACGACAGCGTGATCACCGTGCCTGGAGCAGTGACCGGGACTGACGGGTCGTTCGCTCCCGTCTTTTCTCAGATCAAAAGGGGTGTCACCACGGCATTAGGGCTGACGTGGCAGCACTCCAACGGCCTGTCGCTCGGAGCCGGAGTGACGTATCAGTTTGGATTAGAGGATGAAAGCACGGTGGAGGCGCTCAGTGGCCAGAGTTCAGGCAGTGGCCACGCCGTGGGCATGCAGTTCCGGCTTGGGTTCCACAACGGGGTAAGGACGTATGTGCCGCCCGCGCCGCCGCGTGTCGCTGATGCAGCGCCGGCACCACCTGCCCCAGGGGCGACCGCGAAACCGACGCCACCCCCACCTCCCCCGGCCGCGGCCGCTGCCGCTCCGGCCGGGCGCTCCGAACCCGCGACGGCAAGGGCGCTCGTCCTCGACGAGGTGCACTTTGACTACGACATGGACCAATTGCGCCCGGATGCCATCGCGGTACTCGATCGGGTCGTGGATGGACTCAAGCAGAACCCGGGAACGCGAGTGCGCATCGAGGGGCACGCGAGTTTCGAAGGGACGGCCGAGTACAACCTGGTTCTTGGCGAGCGGCGTGCGGCGAGAGTTCGTGAGTACCTCGTGAGCCGCGGCATCCCGGCGTCGAGTCTCGATACGCTCAGTAAGGGCGAGGAGAGCCCCAAGTACGACAACTCGAAGGAAGAGACGCGCGCGCTCAATCGTCGCGCGGAATTTATCATCGAGGGCAGGTAAGGCTCACAGGCCAAACTGGCGAAGGTGATGGTCGGTATGCAGATAGACCCACCGTAGCCACGCTGCTTCGGACATTGGTCCGAAGATCGGATGCGCCGGCCAGCGAAAGTCGCTGACCGGCGTCGTGACACTCTCCAGCAGCAGTTCGAGCTCCGCAAGATCGGTGGCAAAGTCGCCCGGGGGTGTGCCGCCGACTTCCTGATCCACTTCTGGCCGTGTGGGAACGCCGGCGGGCCACGGAAGTGGAGCGTAGAGCGCAATCCATTTGATCAGTGTCGACTGCAGGGCGCCCGTCGCCGGACTGGTTGTCTTCTGGCGCGTGACCATGCGGAACGAATCACTCAGATGGCAGATCATCTGGTGCGGCGACATCCGTCCCCATTTTCGACTGCAGTCCGGGCGCACCATCTTCAGGCGCCGAACGATCTCGGCCTTGTCGCGCGGATGCGCCATCGTTTTCATGAAGGCGAGCCGAGCAGACGTTCGCCGCCCGCCTGGCGGAAAGCCGTCAGTGCACCGTTGCGGCCCACGGTTGCGTCCGCCACTAGCGCCTCAAACGCTGCGTCCCCGCGCATCGCGTTGAACTCGCGAGAGTGCTGAAGCGTGGCGAGCGGCCAGTACCCCTTCGCAATGGCACGACCGAGGTACTCGAGCCCGAGCCGATACTCGCCGACGTCACAGAAGAACCGTCCTTCCTGGAAAATCGCTTCAGGATCGTCGCGGATTTTCAGGCCATCGAATACCGACATCCTGGCACGCATATCCTCCGTGCGCCGCTCGAGCCACGCCATCAAGTACTCGGTCCACGACTGGAACGCGGGAATGTGTGCCCGTCGCATGCGAAGCAGCGCGCGGCGGGCTTCGTCGCGGCGCTCAGCGAGGCCAAGGCCAATGACCCGGATCCCTTCATCGGCGCCTGCGACAAGCGCAGGCGGCTCGAAGGCGAGCAACTGGTCGAGACTGCCGGTCATGAGCCAGGTCTGCTCGATGCTGGTGGGCACGTTCGGGTCGAGCCGGCGCGCCTCGGCATGCGCGGCGATCGATTCATCGAAGAGGCCGCAATACCGGCAGGCGTGGACCAGGCCCGCGTAGAGCTCGGGATCGTTGCCGTGGCGCTTCGCTTCGTTCAACAGACGCACCAGTGCGCGCTGCGCCTGACCGATGTCGGCTTCGAGGTTCGCGTAGAACTTGTGGGCAACCGAGAGATGCGGATTGAGTTCGAGCGCGCGGCGGAGTGCCTCTTCGGCACGTACTTCACTGTCCGGGGAGCCGCTGACGTACTTGCCGATCACACGGTGACAACGTCCGATGTGCGCCCACGCCGGGGCAAAACCCGAGTCGAGATCCAACGACTCCTGGTACAGGTCGCGCGCCCGTGCCATGCCGTCGTAGGTGCGAGCCAGCTCGTTCCCACGTAGATACAGCTCATACGCGCGGGCATTGCGAGGGGCGTCGGCGGAGGGTGCGGCTCCTCCCGTCAACGGAAGCGACAGCGCTTCGACAACGCGCCGCGCGATGTCATCCTGCAGTCGAAACAGATCACCGAGAGAGGCTTGTACGGTCTGCGATGTAATCAAAGTGCCGCTTGGTGCTTCGACGAGTTGCGCCGACGCACGCAGCTGATCGCCGGACCTCAGGAGCGTGCCCATGACCACGCGATCGACGTCCGCTTCCGCGGCGAGCGCTTTGAGATCGGGTGCATCGCCCGGAAAGCGAGCGGCTGTCGCGCTCGAGCGCACGATCAACGATCCAGGTCCTGATAGAGACGTGGCGATCGCGTCCGGCAAACTGAACGCGAGGAAGTCTGTCTCGGGATCCGGGCGCAGGACGCGGAACGGCAACACGACGATGCGAGTGAGCGCCTGAGCCAGCGCTCGGGTGCCGTCGCTGTCCGTTCCACGCACGCCACGCAGTTCCTCGGCCATTGCGTCGGCTGACGGCGGACGATTCTCCGGGCGCTTCGCCAGGGCACGACGGATCACGCGGTCCACCGCGGCGATGGCCGGAGAGCCTGTGAGGGCGGGCGGCTGCTCGGATATCGTGGCGTGCAGGACCTCGCCAACCGTGCGGCCCGTGAATGCCGGCCGGCCGGCGAGCATCTCGAACAGGATCGCTCCCGCGGCGAACAGGTCGCCGCGTCCGTCGACGGGATCGCCCATGACCTGTTCAGGCGCCATGTACCGCGGCGTGCCCATGACGAATCCGGAGCGCGTGAGTTCGACGTCCGGGCTCATCGTCTCGGTCGGCTCCGGGCGGGCGAGACCAAAGTCGAGAAGCTTCACGCCATGGGGTGTGAGGAACACATTGGAGGGCTTGAGGTCGCGATGGACGATGCCCCGGCTGTGCAAAGCCGACAGGGCAGCCAGCATCTCGAGGCCGATCGGCACCGCGTGCGACACGCTCATCGGGCCCTGTCGCAATCGCTCGGCAAGCGGCTCGCCCTCGAGCAGCTCCATCGCGATGAACAGCTCACCGCGATCCTCCCCGATCTCGTAAATCTGGCACACGTTGGGATGATTGACGCTCGCCGCCGCTCGCGCTTCGCGCCAGAACCGTTTGCGCGCGGTCTCGTCATCAGCGAGGGATGACATTGTCTTCAACGCGACCGTGCGCTCGAGCCGTTCGTCGCGCGCAGCGTAGACGACGCCCATCGCGCCGGCTCCCAGCTTGTTCACGATCGTGTAGTGTCCGATGCGAGGGAGATGCGATACGTCGCGTGGTGCGGCGGCACTGGACGAAACCTCGGGCACTGCCGACGTTCCTGTGAGCCAGTCGAAGAAGGCGCTCAGTCGTCCTCGAGGTGCCTTCTCACCAGGACTGCTGAGCGGCTCCTTGTGTGAATTTTGTGGCCGTGGTTCCCGCATAGCGCCAGCAGGTCGTCGATCATATCGCCCTTCCACGAGCCGACCTCGCCCCCTGATGATTTGTCGAATCAGCATGTGGCAAATCGACACCACCGAGAACGCGTTATACCGTTGTGCGGCCCCGGACGCGCACTTTGTTCATGGTGCCCATCGCATCATGGTCTCGGCGCGCGCGAAGCGCGCCAAGGGATGCAGAGACTAGCCAAGAGGATTCATCGGGATATCAACGGCAGCAGCCTCGGCTAGTTCCTCCACCAATTCGAGCTCGGGCGTTCGCGGTGGTCCGCTCTGGCGGCGCACGGACCCGTGCTCCAGCGCCGGCTACACCAACGATCAGATGGGGCGGGCGACGATCCCGAAGTGTTCGTGCAGCCATGGGTGATGGCACGTGAACCGTTGAGGCGCAAGAGCGCTTCTCACGCGGGCCTGCTGCCGGAACGGGCCTATCGGAGGTGGACGAACGGGAGGATATCGCGTCCCAAATCCGGCACTCGTCACTCCCAGCTCTCACCCTAAGTGAGATTCAGTCCAGATTTGAGCCTGGACGCGGGCAGTGGTACGCTCTGGCGGCGTGTGTATTCTTTTTCTCGGGGGGCGACGTGATGGCACCGCGTGCCGTTCACAAGTTCACGGAGGCGCAGGAATGGTAAGGCGAATTCTCGGATGCGTCGTCATGTTCGGGTGGCTGATGGCCGGCGCCTCGTTGCAGGCTCATCACTCTCTTGCCGGCGTGTACGACATGCACAAGGAAGCGGAAGTCTCGGGCTCGGTCGAGAAGATTCAGTTCGTGAACCCCCACGGGTCGCTGACGCTGGCGGTCAAGAACCCGGATGGTACGAAGACCGAGTGGGTATTCACGCTCGGCTCCGCAACCGCGCTCGCGCAGCGGGGCATTGGGAAGACCGGAGAGAACGCCCTTCACGCCGGCGACGAAATCAGCGTGAAGTTCATCCCGGCGAGGAACGGCAGTCCGCTCGGGTTCCTCAAATCTGTGACCATGCCGGATGGGCGCGTGATTCAGATCTCCGCCGGCAATGCCAATGATTAGGCAGGAGCGAGGGACCAGCATCATGGCCTCTCGACGAGGGAACATCTGGTCGGGGGTGGCGATCGGCGCCGTTGTCGCTATCAGCGGGCTCGTGACGGCCAGCGCACAGGCGCCGGCGGGTGCGCAGGCGCCAGCCGGTGCGCAGGCCGCCGCAGGTGGGCAAGGGCGCGGGGGCTTCAGTGAGCCGCCGCCTCCCTACCGACCGGCGAAGGACGCCAAGGATCTGCGGTCGGTGCTGTTCAACTGGACTTGGTACTTGGGCATGCTGCGCGGCGTCGACGAGCACGAACTCATCGTCTCGCTCGAGTATCAAGGGAAGGGCACCATCCAGGTTGATGGCCAGCCCTGCACGGCTACGAAGTATCGTGTGAGCACCAACTACCAGCTGCCCGGTCAGCGGATTCAGTACACCTGCACCCGCGCCAACGGAGAGGCGTATTCGGCCATCGAGGTGCTCAGCGAAGGTTACGCCTGGAACGAGGACATTCCCGGCGCTGAGATCATTGCCGGGAAGGGAAAGGCCACGCCAATGCCCGCCGCGGTGCAGGAGCGGATCATCCGCTTCTGGGCCAGCCCGCAAGGCGCGCCGAAGGCGGCGCTTCTCGCCGCGGCGGAGATCAAGGAGCTGGGTCCCAACCCGGGCACTCTTCTCAAGGACGGCACGACCACCGCAGGCAAGACGTCGCTGACGTGGGAGGGAAGCAAGCCGGTCGTGACGTTCCCGATCCCCGGCATTCCCGATGCGACCGCCACCGCCACCCTCGATGCCAAGTACATGGCCGAACGCGTGGTCGTCAAACAGGGGGCCACGACAACGGAGTTCGCCTACAGCGACTACGCCGACTGGAACAACCCGCTGAACAAGGTCGAAGCGTGGTACGCCGGCAAGATGGTGGAGCGCAAGAACGGCACTGTTGTCCGCGAGCTGACGACAACCGAGACGGAGACAGGCAGCGTGTACGTCGTGATGCCTATTCCGGCAAGCGTGAAGAAGGCGATGAAGGCAGTGCCGCAGCCGGCAACGCTGGCGCCCGCAGCGGCTGCCGCAGGGCAGGAAGCAACACCGCGGATGGCCAACGGGAAACCTGACTTGACCGGAAGCTGGAACTCCAATGGCATGAACTGGCGCTATGGGAATCGCCGTTGCGCTCCGACGCAGGTCGAGTGCACCCGCCAGATCAATCAAACAATGGACTTCGAGTTCGAAGCGCCCTCGCGTTTCGGGCCGAGTCGTCCCTTGTACAAGCCTGAGTTCTGGGACAAGGTTCAGCAGCTCGATATGTGGACGAACAAGGAAGATCCGGTGATGACCTGTCAGCCGCTGGGAATTCCGCGCCATGGCCCGCCCCGCCGCATCGTCCAGACGGCGAACGACATCATCCTCTTCTACACGCAGTACGCCGATGGCGGCGGCGGACAGGGGGAATACCGCATCATCCCGACCGACGGCCGCAAGCACAACCCGAACAGGTTGGAGACCACGTACATGGGATATACCGTCGGCCGCTGGGAGGGTGACACGCTCGTGCTCGACTCCATCGGCTTCGTCGATTCGACGTGGCTGGCGCGCGGCGGCTTCTTCCACTCCGATCAGATGCGCGTGGTGGAGAAGCTCACGCGACAGGGCAGTCAGATCAAGTACGAAGTCACGGTCGAGGATCCCGAGGTCCTCGTGGAGCCGTGGGTGATGACGCCGAAGATTCTGCAGCTCAACACCAATCCGGATGCGGGACTTCTGCCAGAGCGAGGCAACTGCGAGGTTTACGAACTGGAGGACATCACCTCCCAGATTCGACACTAGACCGGGAGACGCAAAACGGGAGGAGGGAGATCATGCGTCCTCCCGTGCGTCGCCCCACAAAAGCAGACCAATCAAAACAGAAAATACTCGCGCGGAGGAACACGCGATGAAGACACGTCTTTGGATCGTTGTGACTGCAGTCGTGGCGGCGGCTTCGGCAGGTCTTCACTCGCAACAACAGCCGACGGCTCCGGCCAGCGCGCTTCCGTCCCCGCCTCAGCGTGAGCCCGCGTGGGCCTTTCCGGTGCAGGCCGGAGCGCTGCCGCCTGAATCTCCAGAGCCGAGGTCCGTCGAGGGCAGCAGCAAGAAGTACACGTCCAAGGAAATCGACGATCTTCTCAATCCACCGGACTGGTTTCCCGACGCGCACAAGCCCGCACCGTCGATCGTCCAGAAGGGGCACGGAGCCGCGCTTGCCTGCGGTTCCTGTCATCTGATGTCGGGTCTCGGCCATCCCGAGTCCGCCGATCTCACCGGGTTCACGGCCGACTACATCGTTCAGCAGATGCTCGATTTCAAGGCCGGCACCCGGAAGGATTACGCGCGCATGAACGGCATCTCGAAAGAAGTGTCGGACGAAGAGGCGCGCCAGGCGGCAGAGTGGTTTGCCTCGTTGCCGCGCAAGAAGTGGTCGAGGGTCGTTGAAGCGGCGATGGTCCCGAAGACATTCGTCGGGCAGGGACGTATGCGTTTCCTCGATCCGAAAGACAAAGGCATGGAGCCGATCGGCAGCCGGATCATCACGGTCCCCGAAGATCAGGATAAGGCGCGGATGCGCGATCCGCGGTCGGGTTTTGTCTCCTATGTTCCGCCGGGCAGCCTCGCCAAGGGCAAGGCGCTCGTCGAGACCGGCTCCGGTGGCAAGACCATCACCTGCAATGTCTGCCACGGCGACGGTTTGAAGGGGCTCGCGAACGTCCCCCGCATCGCTGGTATGCATCCGATCTACGTCGCGCGCCAGATGCATTTGTTCAAGGACGGAGATCGTAGCGGCGCCGATTCGGCGCTCATGAAGAAACCAGTGGCTCGACTCACCGACGAGGACATCCTGAACATCTCCGCGTACGTCGGGTCGCTGTCACCTGAATAGGAATGGGGGTATTCGCTCGTAAACCCATTTCCGATCTCCAACCCGTGGAAGGCGCGCACTCCCTCAAGCGCGCCTTGGGCGCCGGCGACCTGATCATGCTCGCGATCGGCGCCGTGATCGGAGCGGGCATCTTCTCGTCGATCGGCACGGCAGCCGCCGGCGAGATTCGTCCTGACGGAACGATCGTCCGCGCCGGCGCCGGCCCCGCGCTGATCCTGTCATTCCTGCTCCTCGGCGTCGTGTGCGGGTTGGCCGCTCTGTGTTACGCAGAATTGGCCGCGATGATTCCGCAGGCGGGGAGCGCCTATGCCTATTCCTACGCCACGCTCGGTGAGCTCGTCGCCTGGGTGATCGGCTGGGATCTCATCCTCGAGTACGCGGTTGGAAATATCGCGGTTGCCGTCGCCTGGGGTGGCTACTTCAGCTCGTTCATCAGCGGCTTTGGTGTCACGTTCCCTGAATGGCTCACACATGGATACCGGGCAGTCAGCGTGAGTGCCGATCCAGCGGTGCGGACGCTGCTCGACACGGCGCCTCGACTCGGTGGGATTCCGATCCTGCTCAACCTTCCTGCGTTCGCGATCGTGATGCTGGTGACGTGGGTACTGCTGCTCGGCGTCACCGAAAGCGCGCGCGCGAACAACATCATGGTTGTGATCAAGCTGCTGGTGCTGGGTCTATTCGTCGTCGTCGGCACCCTGCACATCGATACGGCCAACTACGTTCCGTTCGCGCCGAACGGCTGGGCCGGCATTCACCAAGGCGCCGCCATCGTCTTTTTCGCGTATATCGGGTTCGACGCCATCTCGACGGCCGCGGAAGAAACGCGCAATCCGCAGAGAAACCTTCCGATCGGGATCCTCGGCGGACTGGCGATCTGCACGCTGATCTACGTCATTGTTGGAATCGTGGCCACCGGGCTCGTCCCATACATGGAGCTCAGAGCTGCTGACCCGTTGACCAAGGCGCTCGACGTCGCGGGGCTGAAGACGGCGGGATGGATCGTGTCCTTTGGCGCCGTGATCTCGATTTCGGCGGTGCTGCTGGTGTTTCAGTACGGCCAGCCGCGCATCTTCTTCGCGATGGCACGCGACGGCCTGCTTCCCGCCTGGGCGGCGAAGGTCAGCGAGAAACGTCGCGTGCCGCACATCACCACGTGGGCAACAGGGATCGTCGTAGCACTCGGCGCACTCGTCGCGGACGAGAACGAGATCTACGATCTGACCAACATCGGCACTTTGTCAGCCTTCGCCATCGTTTGCATTGGCGTGCTGGTGCTCAGACACACCGAGCCCGATCGCCCCCGTCCGTTTCGCGTACCCGCGGTCTGGGCCGTCAGCCTGCTCGGCGCCTTCGCTTGCTTCTACACGATGCTCGGACTGCCGCGAACCGCGTGGGAGCGCTTCGGCATCTGGCTCGTGATCGGAAGCCTCGTCTACGCCTTCTACGGCTACAGGAATTCACGTTTGCGTCAACGCGCGGGCTGAAGCCCTCGACGCTGCAGAAACCGGACGCCGTAGAGCGGAGGTTTTCGCCTTAGCGGACACCCGCTGACGTCGACCCGCCGCGGGAGTTAGAATGGTGGTTTCGGGCCGTTCCGAAATTCCCCACTGGGTGCCATGGCTCACGACTGGATTGCGGTGCGAGGCGCGCGCGTCCACAACCTCAAGAATATCGACGTCGATCTGCCGCGTGACCGGCTGGTCGTTATCACCGGCCTGTCGGGGTCGGGCAAGTCATCGCTGGCGTTCGACACGATCTACGCCGAAGGCCAGCGGCGCTACGTCGAATCGCTGTCGGCGTACGCGCGGCAGTTTCTCGAGCAAATGGAGAAGCCCGATGTCGATCTGATCGAGGGGCTCTCTCCGGCGATCTCGATCGAACAGAAGACTACCGGCTCGAATCCTCGTTCCACGGTCGGCACGGTTACCGAAATCTACGATTATCTGCGCCTGCTCTTTGCCAACACGGGGACGCCGCATTGCTACAACTGCGGGCGCGAAATCTCGTCGCAGTCGCTCGAGCGCATCCTCGACCTGGTCATGCTGTATCCCACGGATGCCCGCATCAACATCATGGCGCCCATCGTGCGGGGGCGCAAAGGCGAGTTCAAGAAGGAGCTGCAGGCGTTGCGCCAGCGCGGGTACAGCAAGGCCCGCATCGATGGTCAATTCCGATCGCTCGACGAAGACCTCAAACTCGATCGTCGACGCAACCACACGATCGAAGTGGTCGTCGATCGATTGATCGTGAAGTCCGGCATCGAGCGGCGGTTGTCGGAATCGCTCGAGACCGCCCTCTCGCTCGCCGACGACATCGTCGTCGTCAACACCTTCGAGGGAGGCGACCAGCTGTTCTCGCGACGTCTGGCGTGCGTGCGCTGCGGTATCTCGATGCCCGAAATGACGCCGCGTGCGTTCTCGTTCAATTCGCCGCACGGCGCGTGCCCGGCATGTCAGGGTCTCGGCGCGACCTACGACTTCGATGCGAGACTGGTGGTGCCGGACGAGTCGCTGTCGTTGCTCGGCGGTGCGATCGCGCCCTGGGTCCGCGGCGATCGCAAGCTGGTAAGAGAAGCGATTACGACGCTGGCGCGCACATACGGTCTCGACCCGGAGGCGCCCTTCAGCAAGCTGCCGCGGAAACATCGCGAGCTCGTGCTGTTTGGACCGGCGGGCGCTGCCAGGCAGGAAAAGGCGGTGGCGAAAGCGGTTCGCGCGGCGGCCGAGGATGACGAGGAGGAAGACGAAGAATTCGAGCTTCCCCGGCGGCGCTCATCGGGAAAGTCGGCGGCCGAATCGGATCCATTCGGCCGCAATTTCGAGGGCGTCATACCAAATCTCAGGCGGCGGTACGAAGAGGGATCGTGGGCCGTTCAGGAGGATCTCGAGCCCTACCGAACGCTGCGCGAGTGCCCCGGTTGCCACGGCCAGCGGCTGAAGCCGCAGAGCCTCGCAGTCAAAGTAAAGGGTCGCGGTATCGCCGAGTACGTCAATCTCCCGATCAGCGATGCCCTGGCCGTGTTCGAGTCGTTCCAGCTGAGCGAACGCGAAGCGCTCGTGGCCGGGCGCGTGTTGCGGGAGATACGCGAGCGTCTCCGATTCCTCGATGATGTCGGCGTCGGATACCTGACGCTCAATCGAAGCGCAGCCACCCTGTCCGGCGGCGAAGGACAACGCATCCGCCTGGCGACACAGATCGGCGCCAACCTGACCGGCGTGCTCTACGTGCTCGACGAGCCGTCGATCGGTCTGCATCAGCGCGACAATCGGCGGCTGCTCACGACGCTGTCGCGCCTTCGCGATCTGGGCAACACCGTTGTCGTCGTGGAGCACGATGAAGAAACGATCAGGACCGCCGACTACGTCGTGGATCTGGGCCCCGGCGCCGGCGAGCATGGCGGACACGTCATCTTCCAGGGAGAGCCGTCGCAACTGCTCTTGAACGGACATGGTTCGCTCACCGGGGCGTATCTCCGCGGCGAACGCTCGATTCCGACTCCCACCGCGCGTCGTCCCAAGTCGAAAGGGGAGATTGTCATTCGCGGCGCGCGCGCCAACAATCTCAAGAACATCGACGTGGCCATACCGCTCGCGACCTTGACGGCCGTGACAGGCGTGAGCGGTTCCGGCAAGTCGACGCTCGTGAACGACATCTTGTATCGCTCGCTGGCCAAGACCATCTACCGCGCGGCCGCCGAGCCGGGCGCGCACGATCGTATCGACGGCATCTCGCTGATCGACAAGGTCATCGAGATCGACCAGTCGCCGATCGGACGGACGCCGCGATCCAATCCCGCCACCTACACGGGGATGTTCACCTTCATCCGGGAGTTGTTCGCGATGATGCCCGAGGCCAAAGCCCGCGGCTTCAGACCGGGCCGCTTCTCGTTCAACGTGAAGGGCGGGCGATGTGAGGCATGTCAGGGCGATGGAGTGATCGCGATCGAGATGCACTTCCTTCCGGACGTGTATGTCACCTGCGAGCAGTGCAAGGGCAGGCGTTACAACCGCGAGACGCTCGACATTCGGTATCGCGGCAAGTCGATCGCCGAGGTCCTCGACCTGACCGTCGATCAGGCGTTACCGCTGCTCGAGAATTTCCCGCCCATCGCCAACAAGCTGCGGACCTTGCAGGATGTCGGTCTCGGATACATCGAGCTCGGACAATCAGCCGTGACGCTCAGCGGCGGGGAAGCTCAACGCGTGAAGCTTGCGCGCGAGTTGTCGCGGCGCAGCACTGGCCGCACGGTCTACATTCTCGACGAGCCCACAACCGGACTGCATTTCGAGGACACGCGAAAACTGCTCGATGTGCTGAACAAGCTCGTCGATCAGGGCAACACAGTGGTCGTGATCGAGCACAACCTGGACGTGATTCGATGTGCCGACCACGTGATCGATCTCGGGCCCGAGGGCGGCGCCGCAGGTGGCCAGGTCGTCGCGTCCGGCTCACCCGAAGCGATCGCCTCCATACCAAAGTCGGCTACTGGGCAGTTCCTGACGACACTCCTCAACGGCCACTCGGCATGATGTGGCTCACGGGCCACAGGGTCCGGGGGCAGACTTGTGTCACAACGGCCACATTTGAATGATTTGGAGTCACTGGCTCTGGCACTCTCATGTATCGGCAATGTCTTGATCGTCAAACAGTTGCTCCAAATTGATTAGCCAATTTTTGCGCTGGTATATGGCTTGCTAGACGCACCTCTAGCCGGTAAACACGTGACAGCCTTCTATTCGCAAAGAACGCTTCGCCGCGGCATTTCCTGCGCAGGCATTGGACTTCATTCGGGTCGTAAAGTGACCCTCTCTCTTCGACCGGCTCCGGCAGGATCGGGGATCCGTTTCCGGCGCTCAGACCTCGGCGGTCTCGAGCTTCCGGCGCAAGTCAATCACGTTGGCGCAATCAACTACGCGACCGGGCTGATGCGCGACGCGGTCCAGGTGGACACGGTCGAGCACCTGCTCGCGGCACTGGTCAGCCTGGGTATCGACAACGTGACCGTGGAGTTGAACTCCCCCGAGGTGCCGATCATGGACGGCAGCGCCGCGCCGTTCGTGTATCTCATTCAGGAAGCCGGCGTGAAGACGTTCGACGCGCCGCGTCGATATCTGAAGATCCTGCGACCGATTTCGCTGACGCGTGGAGACAAGCGGATCGCGATCTATCCGTCCGACCACTTCAAGGTCACCTACAGCATCGCCTTCGACCATCCGCTCCTGCGGCATCAGTCGCGGACGATCCGCTTGACGGCCGATGCGTTTGTCGACGAAATCGCTCCGGCGCGCACATTCACGTTCCTCAAGGAAGTCGAGATGCTCCGCCAGCAGGGTCTGGCCCTCGGCGGTTCGCTCGAAAACGCCATTGTCATCTCGGATACTGGCGTCCTGAACAATGGGTTGCGCTTCGACGATGAGTTCGTGCGCCACAAGATCCTCGATGTGATCGGCGACATGGCACTCGTTGGGTATCCGATGATCGGCCATCTCGTGGCCCATCGCGGGGGCCACGCGCTGCACACCGCGTTCGCGGCGAGGATCCTGGAAGAGTCGGACGCGTGGGTGCTGGTCGAGGGCGCTGTCGACGGGGTGCAGGCAGTACCTCTGGCGACGCCGAATCCAATCCAAGCCAATTGATTTTCGATTCCCGTCACTAGAAGCGCGTCGTTAGACTCGCCTTGATCGACAGGCGTCCGCGACGGCGCGTCGATAGAGCTGCCGCTGCGGTGCCACGCGAAGACCGCCGCTACTTGGCGATCCGCCGCATGTAGGCTTCGAGCTTGTCGTTCTCGTATTTGACGGTGTTCAGGAAGAGGCTTTCGAGGAGGTAGGCGCGTCGCTCCGAGTCGTCCATCTGCTCGATCAGATGGTTGATCTCTCTGACCATGTCCTCGAAGGATCGCTCGAGGTCGCGCCGGGCGGTAACCTCGCGGTAAAGGGCCTCCATGATCGCGAGGAGGTCGCCGTCGAGCGGGATCTCGGCGCCCGTCGTCGTCTTGATGGTTCGAGTGCTCATACCCCGAAGCTCCTGAGCGCCGACGCCTCGTCGGGATGAATTTCGAGGAAATTCTGCGCTCCCGTCATCGAGAGCATGGTTTCGACGCGTTTCTGCACGCCCGACAGCTTCAACGCCCCGCCCGCGGCGCTCGCCTGCCGGTACAAGTCCATCAGGCAGCCAATAGTGGCGCTGTCAACGTAGGTGACGGTCGACAGATCGAGGAGCAGCTTGTTATCGCCACCCCCGATGAGCGACGTAATCGTGCTCGCGAATTCGGACAGGATGGGGTACATCAACCGGGTTTCGTTGACGCGGACGATGGACACGTTCTGGCTGCGGTCGGTGGTCAGATTCATCCTGATACTCCGGTTTTCGGCACAGCGTCCTGCTCTTCTCGCAGACGTTGGATCTGACGGGCAAGTTCAGTCCGGCCGCGATTGATGCGCGACTTGACCGTCCCCTCCGGCAAATGAAGGCGGTCGGCGATTTCCTGATAGGTCAGTTCCTGGATGTCCCTCAACATCACTGCCGTTCGCAGCGTGGGCGCGAGCTTGTCCAGCGCGCGTCGCAACAGCTTGACCCGATCGCGTTGCTCGAGTTGGGTATCCGCGCGTGTATCGTTCGCGGCCGGCGAGTAATCGGCGGGGTCGACGTCACGGTTGATAGTCTCGCGCTCCTTGCGGACCGCCCGGTAGTGATCGATGCACAGGTTGCGGCTGACGCTGATGAGCCACGTTTGAAAGTTGGCGCGACGATCGAACGTATCGAGAGACTTGTACAACTTGAGGAACACGTCCTGCGTGAGATCCTCGGCCTGATCGTGACGCCCGACGAACTTGTATGCGACGTTGAAGACCTTGCGTCGATAGAGGCGGACGATCGCCTCCCACGCCGCCTGATCCCCGTTCAGACACCGTTCGATCATTTCGGCAGATGCTTGTGGTGAGGGCGCGTCAGCTGACATCACTGGCAGGAAGTCGCACGTGAACTCGCGCGCGAAGCGAGGAACCGCGAAACGGGCAATCGTCGTCGATGCGATGTACGGTGCTCGAGCCTGAAATGCAGGAAATGCGCGCATGATAACATGCGAAGGCTCGTGTACCTACCGTTCCAGCCCTCTCCTGCGGGCCTCCTCTGCGACCGCGTCAGCGTGCACTCCATCGTCGAAGCCGTTGGCACGCCTGCATACGTATACAGCGCGACGGCGATTCGGAACGCCTTCAGCGAGATCGACACCGCCTTTACCGAGTACCCGCACGCCATTCATTACGCGCTCAAGGCCAACTCGACTCTTGCGCTGCTGCGGTTGCTCCGCGGGCTCGGCAGCCGTGTCGACGCGAATTCCTGGGGCGAGATTCAGGTCGCCCGCCGTGCCGGGTTCGATGCCCAAGACATCGTCTTCACTGGTGTCGGCAAGACGCGCGACGAGCTCGCGTCGGCGATCGCGCTCGGGGTCGGCACGATCAACGCGGAGTCGGCCGGTGAGCTGGACCGCATTGGCGCAATCGCCGGGCAACAACAGCGCGTGGCACGCGTCGCGCTGCGCGTGAATCCTGATATCGATGCGCGCAGTCACCCGAATATTTCCACCGGGTTGAAGTCCAACAAGTTCGGCGTGCCGATCGGGGAGGCACGCGCCATCTACGCGGAGCGCCGCGCGATGTCCAGTCTTCGATTCGTGGGCGTGCACGTGCACATCGGCTCTCAGATTACGACCGCGGAGCCGCTTGCGCGCGCGGCAAACGTGCTCGTGTCGCTCGCCCGTGAGCTCTGCGAAGACGGCGTGATGCTCGAACACGTAGATCTTGGCGGTGGGCTCGGGATCGGCTACGAAGGGCGCCCGTTGCTGACACCCAACGAGTACGCCGCAGCTGTGCTGCCGGAGTTGCGCCGGGTGGGCATCCCGGTCGTCCTCGAGCCCGGTCGGTCGATCGTCGGCACGGCCGGAGCGCTCGTCTCGCGCGTGGTCGACGTGAAGCGATTTCGCGACGGCCGCCAGTTTGCCGTCCTCGACGCCGGCATGACCGAATTGATGCGCCCGGCCCTGTACGGATCGTTTCATCGCATCCTGCCTGTGTCGCCACGTCCCGGTGCCGAAACCCCATGGGACATCGTCGGGCCGATCTGCGAGAGCAGCGACGTGTTCGCGCGCGACCGATGTCTTCCTGAGCTGCGCGTCGACGATCTGGTTGCGATGCTCGACACGGGCGCCTACGGCGCCGTCATGGCCTCGAACTACAACCGGCGCTTGCTCGCGCCGGAAGTGCTCGTCGATGACGATCGATTTGAAGTGATTCGCCGCCGACAAACGCTGGATGACGTGCTGGCGCTCGAAAGCTGACGGTTCCGAGTTCCAGGTTCCATGTTCCACAGCGAACCCGGAACGGGAACCGTGAACACGAACTCGGAACCTGGAACCTGGAACTGTATAGATCAGGATGCGCGGTCTATTAATAGCCTTCGAAGGCCTCGATCAAAGCGGCAAACAGACACAGGCAGAGTGGCTACGCGATCGATTGATCGAGACCGGACGTCGGGTGCGGCTGCTGTCGTTCCCGGCGTACGAGACGCCAATTGGCGTCGAGATTCGCCAGGGACTCGCCGGCGCTCGCGATTGGGCCGCCGACGTGATGCAGCTCCTGTACATTGCAAATCGCTACGAGGCGAGGCCGCTCATGGAGCGCGAGCTGGCTCAGGGCACGATCCTCGTGTGCGACCGCTACATGGCGTCGAGCATCGCCTACGGCGAGTCGCAGGGGCTCGACGCGTCGTGGCTGCGCGATGCGCAGCGGCATCTGCCACAACCGGATCTGACGTTTCTCCTCGACATCGCGCCCGAAGTCTCGGCGCGGCGCAAGGCTGTCGATCGCGACAAGTTCGAACGCGATCTCGCGCTTCTCGGACGGGTGAGGGAAAGCTACCTGCGGCAGGCCGCGTCCAGTGGTTGGGTACATCTGGATGCCGACCGTGACCGGGGCACGGTTGCCGGCGACGTGTTCGAAGCCGTAAAGCGGTTGCTTTAAACTGTCTCTGTGAGGGCGAATTTTTGCGGCACGGTATTGTGCAGCGTGTGCTTTCTCGCACTTGTCTTCGGTCACCAATCCGCCGCCCAAGGCTCACCCGCTGTTGATACCTATCGCGTCGTCAACGCGTATCCGCACGACACGAGCGCGTACACGCAAGGCCTGATCTATCGGGACGGGTTCCTCTACGAGAGCACCGGGCTGAACGGCAGATCGACCTTGCGGAAAGTCAGGCTGGAGACCGGCGAGGTCGTGCAGGAGCGTCGTGTCGATCAGGCGCACTTCGCCGAGGGATTGGCCGATTGGAAAGATCAGCTCGTGCAATTGACCTGGCAATCGAACGTCGCGTTCGTCTACGAGTTGACGACGTTTGCTCCGCGTCGCACGTTCAACTACTCGGGCGAGGGCTGGGGTCTCACGCACGACGGCAAGCGATTTATCCTCAGCGATGGCACCAGTCAGCTGCGATTTCTCGATCCGGAGACGTTTCGTGAGCTGGGCCGCGTCACCGTCATGGACGGGCAGGCGCCGATTCGTGATCTCAACGAGCTCGAATACATTCGCGGCGAGATCTACGCGAACGTGTGGCACACGGACCGAATCGCCCGGATTTCACCGGAGACAGGGCGGGTTGTGCGCTGGATCGATCTGCGAGGGTTGATGTCGGGCGGTTACAAGCTCGATCAGGAGGCGGTGCTCAACGGCATCGCGCACGACCCGGCACGCAATCGTCTGTTCGTGACCGGCAAATTGTGGCCGCGGCTATTCGAGATCGAGATCATTCCGCGAGGGCGAGAGTAAGCGCCCGGACTTCGCGAACGCCGGCTGCCTTCAACACGCGCGCGCACGCGTCCAGCGTCGCGCCGGTCGTCCGCACGTCGTCGACCAGCACCACGATCTGCCCGACCAGCAATCTCTGGCGAGCCCGCGGTGAAATGAACGGTGAGAGCGCGAATGCGCCGCGCACGTTCTGATGTCGCCGTGGCGCGGTGAGTCCTGCCTGCGGTGCCGTGACGCGGGTTCGCCAGAGTGCGTGCACCACTGGCAGATCGAGTTGCGCCGCCAGGTCCGCAGACTGATTGAACCCTCGGGTCAGACGACGCCAGGGGTGCAAAGGGACCGGCACGATACAGCGGGCATCCAATAACACGTCGCCACCCGCCGCGCGCATCTTGGCACCCAGCCTGGCGGCCAGTGTTCGCCGTCCCTCGTACTTGAATGCGTGGATGATGTGCCGAAGCGCGCCGTCGTAACGGCCGGCGGATCTCGACTCATCGATCGCGCCACCGCCGATTATGGGGGACGACGGCGG